>NZ_CP050831.1:1849686-2157967 GCF_012113595.1 Bacteroides faecium | reverse complement strand
TACAAACATCATTGAAAGCTGCTACTGCCAATGCAGGAATATCTTCTTCCTTCACATTGATTTCATGCAGTTTCTGAGGGATACCGATGCTGAGAGAAAGGGCTTTTACAGCTTCAATAGCCGCCTTCACACCTTCCGCCTCACTCATTTCGGCAGTGTCTACGCCCATCGCTTTCGCAATATTGATATACTTAGGAGCAGCCGGAGATTCAGCGTTATATTCCATCACGTAAGGCAACAGCAAAGCATTTGCCACACCGTGAGGAGTATCATAGAAAGCACCCAGCGGGTGAGCCATCGAGTGAACGATTCCCAAACCGACGTTAGAGAATCCCATTCCGGCAATGTATTGTGCCTGAGACATGGCTTCGCGGGCAACTACATCTTTGCCGTTATCCACAGCCGCTTTCAAGTTCTGTGCAATCATTTCGATAGCTTTCAGTTCGAACATATCGCTCATAGCCCAGGCACCCGGAGTAATATAACTTTCGATAGCGTGCGTCAAAGCGTCCATACCCGTAGCGGCGGTCAGCCCTTTCGGCATAGAATACATCAGTTCGGGGTCTACGATAGCCACGGCAGGAATATCGTTCGGGTCTACGCAAACCATCTTTTTACGTGCGTCCTCGTCAATAATCACGTAATTGATAGTCACTTCGGCAGCCGTTCCGGCAGTAGTAGGCAATGCGAAGGTAGGCACGGCCTTGTGTTTGGTATCCGCTACACCTTCCAGAGATTTCACGTCAGCAAAATCCGGGTTGTTCACAACGATACCGATACCTTTGGCTGTATCAATAGAAGAACCGCCACCCAAAGCAACGATAAAATCAGCACCGGAAGCCTTGTAGGCAGCCACACCGTTTTGTACATTGGCGATAGTAGGATTGGCTTTTACATCACTGTAAAGTTCGTAAGGAATTTTATTTTCATCAAAGACTTTAATGATTTCGGCAGCCACACCAAACTTGATAAGGTCCTTATCCGTTACAAAAAAGGCTTTCTTAAAGCCACGTCTTGCTGCTTCCACAGCAATTACACTCCGGCATCCGGCACCGAAATAAGAAGTCTCATTTAAAATAATGCGATTCATGGTTGTGTTATTTGTTTAAAGGGTTAACCGCAACATCTCCCATGACAGAAAATATTGCGGTTGCTAAAGTAGATAAATTCAACGACTAGTACAAATATTATTTAGGAAGATTGAAAGCAACTGACATTTCTTTCATCTGCTCCTGGCTCATGCCATCCGGTTCGAAGCCCATATTCTTGGCTGCGATATAGATTAAAGCGGATTTATTCAACACATCAATCTGGTCGAATGCCTGCATCACGTCACAGTCTACTGCGAATACGCCGTGTTTCTCCCACATCACGACATCATAGTCCTGCAATTCCTTGATAGTAGCTTCCGCCAGTTCTACCGAACTAGGCAATTTATAAGGAATGATACCCAGACCACGCGGGCAGAATGCCTTTGTTTCGGGAATCATGCTCCACAATAGATTGGTAGCCACATCTTTTTCCAGGAATTTCGGGCAATGCGTCATAGCAATCAACTCAATCGGGTGAGTATGCACGGATGCTTTATAAGGAGAGTTCTTACTCAACAGGTCATTATGTACGCTCAGGTGAGACGGCAATTCCGATGTCGGAGCCACCGCTTCATCAGCAATAATTACGTAGCTGGCACAGTCATCCAAAATTCGGATTACCGAACCATTCTCCATCGGCCAGCGGGCTAAATCACGCATACGTTTGTTGGTTCCCTTGCAGTAAAAGTAGCATCCTTTCAGGTAAGGCAATGTGACACCAATCTGTTTTACTTCGCTAATCGGCTGCATCTGACGGATTTCATCGTCTACAAACTCTGTGATATTAACAGTGATATTACCACCGTTACGTTCAGCCCATCCTTTCTGCCACAAGTATCCGGCAACTTCCGCTACCTTGTTTACTTCCCTGGCCAGTGCCGGACGATTTTCTAAAATTGATTTCATTATAATATGTATTTTAATTAGGCACGGATTACACGGATTACACGGATTTTGTCGCAATTTATAAAAAAACTGCGTAATCCGTGTAATCCGTGCCTGAAATTTTTAAAACAAATTCGGGAACACCAGCGAGAAAATCAACACTACCAATCCGCAGATTAGTACAGTGATAGTCTTGGTAGATACTCCCTTCCATTCTTTCAGGATAATTCCCCAAACATTACTGAAGGTCACATTCAATGCCATCAGGATACACCAGGAGAAAGCCAGCAATACGGGACTTTCCGTAAGGAAGCTCTTGCCCATTTCCAGTCCGAAGAACTGCATATACCACAGTACGCCTGCCAATGCGCAGAACACCAGATTATTGCCCCATACTTTTCCTTTAGCATAGTCACCCATAGACTTATTAGCCACATTCTGTTGCAGACAGTACACTGCATTCGTCAGGAATCCACCGAACGTAACCAGGAAGATAACAGGAAGACCTGCATAAAGTCCTTCAACGCCACCTGCCAAAGCTGCTTCCTTGATAGGCGTTCCGGCATCCAGTCCTAAAGCGAAACAGGCGCTCATCACACCCGCCAACAATGCTACAAGCAAACCTTTTGTTAAAGCAAAGTCTTTCACGGCAGCACGCTTTTCCTCTTCACTCATGTTTTGCGCACGCAGGCTGCCGGCATAACCGATAACGGCAATACCTGCCAGCGTAATGCAAACACCCAATAGAAGAATCAGTCCGTTGCCTGCCAACAAATTCGTTCCTGCGAAAAGAGCCGGAAGAAGTGTTCCGAAACCGGCACAAGTACCCAGTGAGATACTCTGTCCCAGCGCAACACCCAGATAGCGCATGGAAAGCCCGAAGGTCAAACCGCCTACTCCCCACAATACACCATAAAAGATGCTCATTCCAGCACCACCCGCTCCCCACAAGTCGAGCAGACTGCCCCCTTGGGGTACACCCAGCAGTGAACCCAGAAACGGGAACACTAACCAGGCAAATACACCTTGTATCAACCAGAAGCTTTCCCAGCTCCATTCCTTTACCTTTTTAATAGGTACATAGGAACTGGACTGGCAAAAGCTACCGATGGCTATAATCAACAAGCCGATTAAAATCTCCATAACTTATCGTTTAGAAGTTACTTCGGCTTCGTACTTTTCGATTTCCGCAATGAAATCTTCGCCTACCGGAACATTGTTCTTCAAGCAGAACATATCCCATACAGCATTCCAAGGAAGCGCTTTTTCTTCTTCGAGCAGAGCCAGACGCTGGAATCCCTGTCCGTTGGCTTCGTATTCACGCAATTTGGCAATCGGTTCAAGCAGGGCGCGAGTCATACATTTCTGTGCGGCACGGCTACCGATTACGTAAGCGCCGATACGGTTGATAGAAGCGTCGAAATAGTCAAGACCATAGTGTACGCGGTCTAATGCGCCACAACGAACGATTTCGCTGAACAGTTCCATAGTCGGATCGTCCATGATAGTAACGTGGTCGGAATCCCAACGAACCGGACGGCTTACGTGCAACATCAGTTCGGGAACATAAAGCAACAGTGAAGATACTTTGTCAGCCACACTTTCCGTCGGGTGGAAGTGACCGGTATCCAGCGTAATCATCTTGTTGCGTGAAGCGCCATAACCGATATAGAAGTCATTAGAACCTACCGTGTAGCTTTCCAGACCGATACCGAACACTTTAGATTCGATACAGTCCTTCATATTCTTATATTCGGTAGCGAAAATCTGGTCCAGAGAATCTTTCAACAATGCACGATATTTCATGCGGTTCACTGTGATATCTTTGCTTCCGTCGTGTACCCAAAGATTCATGATACACGGGTCGCCCTGTGCCTTACCCATTTCTTCGGCAACTGCACGGCAACGTTTTGTATGCTCAATCCAGAACTGGCGGATACCTTCGTCCGGATTAGAAAGAGACAAATCACCTGACTTCGGATGCGAGAAAGAAGTGGAGTTGAAATCAAGTTTCATGTTATGCTCTTTACCCCATTCTATCCAGCTCTTGAAATGCTCCGGTTCTACCTGGTCACGGTCTACTACTTTGCCCTGGAAATCACCATAGATTTCATGCAGATTCAGACGGTGAGTACCCGGGATATAAGAAGCGGCTTTCAAGATGTCGGCACGCAGTTCGTCGATGTTGCGGGCTTTGCCCGGATAGTTGCCGGTAGCCTGGATACCGCCAGTCAATGAGCCGGCCTGCACTTCGAATCCTGCTACGTCGTCAGCCTGCCAGCAGTGGAGTGACAGATGAAAATCCTGCATAGTCTTCAATACTTGTTCGGTGTCCACACCTACTGCTGCATAACGTTCCACAGCAATCTCATACGCTTTCTGAATCAGTTCTTCTTTTTTCATGATATTCTATTGTTTAAAATGATTATTCTGTCGGTTAATTTATTAATTATCGGATACAGTTTTTAAAGTGGATATAAGCCGCGTCCCACGCTTCCGTATCTTGTGGCTGATACGTTTTCAACGGGATGGAACTGTTTATCAACCGGCGCATACCTGCCACATCCGTCGCTTCACCTGCCGCCATTGCCTGAATCATCACATTACCGATAGCGGTAGCTTCGGACGGTCCCGCAACCACCGGAATACCGATAGCATTGGCAGTAAACTGGTTCAGCAAATCGTTCCGGCTGCCACCGCCAATCACGTGCAAGGTATCAATCGGACGGGGAGAAAGTGAACGCAAGTTCTCCAATACTTGACGGTAACGCAAAGCCAGACTCTCGAAGATACAGCGCACCACCTGCCCGCGCTGTCCGGGAACAGGCTGTCCGGTAGCATGACAATATTCTGCAATAGCCTTTTCCATATCCGCAGGATTCGCGAAGCAGTCATCATCGGGATTAATCAAGCTGCGGAACGGCTCGCAAGCATCTGCCTCGCTGATAAGTTCGGGATAACTTGTATCCCCCCAATTCAAGCGACAGCGTTCCAGCAACCACATTCCGCAGATATTCTTCAGCAGGCGGATAGTTCCTTCCACACCGCCTTCATTGGTAAAGTTCAGTGCTTCCGTTTCGGCATTGATTACCGGAGCATCCGTTTCAACGCCCATCAGTGACCATGTCCCACTGCTCAGGTAAGCAAAGTTACGGTCTAATGCCGGAACGGCAGCAACGGCAGAACCCGTATCATGTCCGGCTACGGCAATCACAGGGATAGCTCCCAGTCCGGTAATCTTCTGTACTTCTTCTGTCAGTACTCCTACCTTTTCACCCGGGAATACAAAACGCCCGAAGTTCTTTTCGCTCAATCCGACTGCTTTCAGCAATTCCGGTTCGAGACTGCGGGTTTGTGCATTCACCAGTTGGGCTGTCGAAGCAATCGTATATTCCGTCACCATTTCCCCGGTCAGCATATAACTCAATGCATCCGGCATAAACAGAATCTTATCTGCTGCCGCCAACGCACTGTCATTATTACGGCGTAAAGTATCCAACTGGAAAAGTGAATTAAAATTCATTATCTGAATACCCGTCTTACCATATACTTCACTACGCGAAATGCGGGAGAAAAGAGCTTCCGGCGCTCCTACCGTATGCGGGTCACGATACGCATAAGGCTGACGAAGCAGGTTTCCGTCCTTTCCGACGCATACAAAATCCACTCCCCATGTGTCAATACCGATAGAAGCGATAGATTCACCACGGTGAGCCACCAGCTTCAAGCCGTCAATGATATGACGGTATAATGCATAAATATCCCAATAGAAATGACCACCGACTTCAATCAGATGATTAGGGAAACGGTTAATCTCTTCGAGGTTTAATCCGCCTTCAATGAAAGTTCCCAAGATTGTACGGCCGCTCGTTGCGCCCAGGTCGACTGCAAAAAAGTTTTGTTTCATGGTATTCTGTCTATATATTTAAGGTATCCATTTACCTACATTGCAAAGATAGGCGATTCCCGCCTCGTGTTCCTTACGCATTTTGATTGAAAGGATATACATTTTGACACAAAACAGAAAAAGGATTCTTCAAGCACAGCTTCCGTAAAGCTATTTCGCAATTTGTTTCAACCCCGTTTGAAACTAAAAGTTTCACACCGAGAAACAAAGCGTTTCAAGCAGTGAAACGAAGTGTTTCACACCGAGAAACGAACAGTTTCACTAGGAGATACAAATATTGAAACTAATCGCTGACAGGTGATAAGGCGAAAAAGTCAATAGTCCAGTCTGCAAACCCTTTGTTCATCGAAGATACAGAGAAAAGATAAAAGGAGAGATAGAAATATGAAAAAGAAATAGCCAGCGGAAAGTCTTATTCGGTTCTATAACAATTTTGTACTGTTCTACCAAAGAGCTAATTCCTTTCAGTGCAAAACAAACGAAAAACTTCTCCCAACAAGTGTTTTAAATAAACATAAATTAGCAACGATAAGATAAGCAATGTAGAATCCACAATTGTACTATATATAAAGCCGAATTATGAAAAGCATCAAGCACCAAACAAAAGAACATAACAGACTAATATATTACCTCTGTTTATTTAATCTGATATTCGTAACCTTTGCCTGCCAACAAAAAGGAAGTGGAGATTTACTTTTATCTACTGCAGATTCATTGATGTCCACCCGTCCGGACAGCGCATTGTATCTACTGGAGAATATCTGCCTGTCAGAGATAAAAACACCTGCCCAAAATGCTAAATATGCCTTATTACTAACCCAAGCACAAGACAAAAACTACATTACACCAACCACAGATTCTTTAATTCGTATAGCCACCGAGTATTATGATTCGATAGATAATGATATAGCAATGCAGGCAAAAGCCCATTATTATCTCGGAAGAGTGTATCAGGAATCTAGAAATAATCCTGCCACCATACGCGAATTTCTCAGAGCAATGCCATTAGTGAAACAAGCCAAAGACCATAAACTATTGTGTATGCTATATGGAAACCTTGGGTATGTATACTTCCAACAAGATCTACTGGACAAAGCGGACTCTCTTTATGTATGCGAAGAAGAACTTCTTAAACAAGAGGCTGACTCTGCCCATTTAGCAACGTTACTTGCACAACGAGCGGATATATGTATTATGAAAGGAGCAGCATTTCATGGCAAAGCCGAAGAGTTACTAAACCGCGCCCTACCCATTGCTGAAAAACTAAATAATCCACATGTAAAGATAGAAGTTCTTAGCTCCCTAAGAATTCTTTATAACGAAATGGGAGAACCGGAAAAGGCTATTTCATATATCAGACGTGAACTAATGCTGCAAAAAGACACCGCTCAACTATATGGTATATACCTAAGTCTAGGTGATGCTTATAGCAGAAGCAATCAAAAAGATTCGGCTGTTTACTATGCTTACAAAAGCCTATTTTCTCCCAGTTTTTACACTAAAGCTGGTGCTTGCATCATACTAGAAGATGTAGCGCGGAAAAAAGGAGACTTTACCGAAGCATTGCATTTCAAAGATAACTATGAAGCATATATGGATAGTACAAAACACATTGAACGTACAAAGGAAATTTTAGTAGTTGAGGAAGTAACCCTTCTTCAACAGAGTGAACAAAAACACAGGAGTAACCTATCATTATACTTGTATTACATCTACGCCGGGAGTAGTTTCATAGTAATACTCATTGTTCTTTTTGTATACAAACGAATCAAATATCGTCAGAAAGCACAACAACTAAAACTGAAACAGGAGTCTCTATTACAAACTATCTCCACACAATCCATCCAAATGAGAAAAGATATGGAGAATAAAGATGCAGAAATAGCGGAGTTAAAACAAAAATGTAGTGAGTATAATGAAGATAAACAATATTTAGATCAACTGAATAGCTGTCTCAATGAATTATTAAAAGAAAAAGACAAGATATACACAGATATAAAAAAAGCTATTGCAGATAAAGAGAAAGAAATAGAACAACTTATGAAACAAATACAATTACCAGATGACGCGAAATATAATATCCATTTAACAGAGCAACTGACTAACATCAAAAAAGAAAAAAGTTACTTGTTCGACAGTTTATTAACAAGTCAGTCTGTCGCCTACAAGACCTTATTAACCATAAAACAACACAATTATGAAAATCCGGATGCAAACGAAAAAGTACCGAATGAAATATGGGAAACATTGATTTCGGAAATAGACCAATTAACACATGGGTTTATCAGTCGATTGACGGGGAAGCATGAACGACTATTGAAAGAAGATGTCTATTTCTGCTGTTTGGTTAAAATTGGCATGAAATATGCAGATATTGCGAATGTATTTGGCTGCACGTCCAATGCTGCATACAAAAGAAGAGATGCTATTATGAAGAGGATGAATGTAGAGACGCCTGTAAAATTTGATATTCTGATAGAAGAGATTTAGATGTAATGTATTGATTTTCAAGAAACATCAAATTGTTAATTAAACTTTAACAAAATACTACACAAACCAAATCAGCTCTAAGCCCTATGTTTGCAACATCAAAAATGAAAAACCGAATTTATATTTTACAGACATGAAAAAAGAACTACTTATTTTCGTACTATGCAGCATGCTATTTACACAATTACCGGGTTTTGCCAATAGTGGGATTGATACTTATTCAACACGCCAAACTGTTATAATACGTGGCTCAGAACAACATTCTGCACAACGTAACCTATTTCCGGCACAAGTATTTCTCATGGGTCATTTATTAACGGCCGAGTCATTAGACTTCGAATCCGATTTTAAAATAACCATAACGAATATGTCAACAGGTGAAGTAGTGTATGAGCAAACTTATAATGCTAGTACTAAGTACACAACTATTGATTTAGGTACAGAAGAAACGGGAGAATACAAAATAGAATTGTCGTCAGCAAACTGGCAATTATATGGAGATTTTAGTTTATGAAAACATTACATAACTCATCATATACTAAGAGATTGCCATCTAAGTTTAATTGTACATTTTAGAGCTATTGATAATACATTATTTCATTGGCTCAAGCGTAATAATTGGCATTAGTAAAAATACTATCAATAAAAGATATTTATTTGACATTACAACAAATTCAAATAATGTTAACCTATATGAGACACAGTCATATATTATTAATTATTCTTTATCTCTTTTCGACATCTTGTTCTTCGAGAGATACTAAAAAATTGGCACTTGCATTAGAAAAAGCCAAAGAGAATACAAGTGAACTCTTAAAAGTAATAGAATATTACAAATGCGATTCTGATACATTAAAGTATGCTGCTGCATTATTTTTAATAGAAAATATGTCTTATCACTATGGAGGATATAGCAAAAATATTTCTTTAATTGAGTTAGCTAAAAAAGAATTTGTAATTAATGGAACTGTTCGTTCAGAAATCTTAGATAGCATAAATAGAAATGTCAATTTTGAACAAGTTGCAGATGCAGAATGTATTAAAGCAGACTTTTTAATACATAATATAGATCATGCTTTCGATGCTTGGCGTAAAAGACCATGGGGTAAGTATTATTCTTTTTCAGAATTTTGTGAATATTTACTGCCATATCGGGTTGATAATGAGCCATTGGAAGATTGGAGAGAAATATATGCTGAACGTTATGGTTATCTTTTAGATTCGGTTTACACGGGTTCTGATATCGTAGAAGCAGCAACTACAATTTGTCAGCGCTTACGTGAAGAAGGTTTCCATCATACACATATATTTAACAATATAACTGTTTGTGCATCTCCCTCTTTTCTTCTCGATTATCGCACAGGTGGATGTACAGAAGAAAGTAATTTTACTATCCATGTATTACGTTCTTTAGGTATTCCTGTCCAAAACGATTTCTATGCTTATTCACCGGAAACTTATAGTTCTCATAGTTGGTGTGTATTGTTAGATACAAACAAACAAAATATACCCTTTTGTTATATGGAATATTATCCAATAAGAAATAAAATGAGAACAGACGAACGAAAAAAATGTAAGATTTATAGGAAAACGTTCCAAATACAGGATGATATATTAGCCTCTTGGACTGATGTGACAATTCCTCCTACATTGAAGAAAATTTTTCAGAAAGATGTCTCAAATGAGTACTTTCAAAGCAGATTAAGTCTGCCAGTGAAAGATATAAATAAAAGGTATTATTTAGGAACATTTAATAAAGAACGGATAATTCCTATTTGTAAAGGAGAAATACATGAAGATAGTGTTTCTTTTGGAGCAGTTGAGGATCGTAACATTTATCTACTACTATCTGGAATATCCGAAAAGTTAGAATTAGAGTCTGAACCTTTTGTTTTCATTGATGGCCAACTCCATTATCTTAAAGCAGATTTAAGCAAAATAAAGACTGAAACACTTTACCGCAAATTTCCTCTTTTTAGTTGGAATCAGGAACGAATGTATCGAATTGTTAAAGCACAATTCTACGGAGGAAATCATCGGAATAGGATTAACAAGAAATTATATGAAGTATGTGACACGCCTTATGTATGCTTTAATACATATCCTATGGATACCTTATATCAAAAGAACAGGTATCTTAAATATATAGCTCGAAATGATGTTTTACTTGAATTAGCAGAGTTACATTTTTTTAATGATCGGGAAGAATTAATACCACAAAACATTATTTCAGGAGAATCATATAATAACAAAGATCCAGAAATGCAATTGAAAAATTGCTTTGATAATGATCCACTTACATACTTTTTATCAAAGAACAAAGGCGATTCAATAATTTTCGATTTCGGCAAAGAGGTTAATATCACATATGCGATCTGCGTACCGCGAAATGACGATAACTTTATCCGCATAGGAGATGAATATGAGTTATTCTATTTTGATAAAAGAAAAGGATGGATTTCTTTATTAAGAAAAGTAGCGAATAAAAATACGATAGAATGCAAAGTGCCTGATAATGCTCTTTTGATGCTAAGAGACTGGACACGAGGTAAAGAAGAACAAGTATTCTTTTTTTCTAACCATAAACAGATGTATATCTGTAATATTTAAATGTAAAACTTATTAGAATAAAAAAAATGGAAAAGTTGAGATTATCATATTACACAATTCCAGTCAAGTTAGAAATTGAAGATGATAAATATCTGTTAACTCATGGCTATACTGGTGCTATTGATATTTTAGATAAAGACATTTGGAAGGAAATAGAAGATTTTTCCAAAACAAGTTCATTACCAGAACAAACTATAGCATATTTACAGAAAAGAGGATATCTAACAACGCATACTCAAGAAGAGGAAATTGAGTATGTAAAGAAATTAGCACAACTTCTACATAAAACTCAAAGTAAATTGTACAAAACATTTGGATTCATTATTAGCTATGACTGTAACTTCAGATGTTCTTATTGCTTTGAGAATGGAATATCTAATCATGGGAATCAATGGTCTAAATGGACATTTACAAAAGAGATGGTAGATAAAGCCTATAAAATCATGATGAAAATTGAGCCTAGAAAAGAATTACATTATAAAAATATACTTCTTTATGGGGGTGAACCTTTCTTGCGCCAAAACAAAGAAGTAATAGAATATATTGTTCTGAAAGGTCATCAATTAGGATATACATTCAAAGTAATCAGCAATGGATATGACATTGACTATTTTGAGAACATCCTATCTCCGGAATATTTTACTTTCTTCCAAATTACACTTGATGGGGATAAAGAAAATCATAATTCTCGTAGATTTCATTATGAAGAAGGAGCCAGTTTTGATAAAATAGTTAATAACATTGGTATCTTATTAAGAAAAAATATTGATGTATCGGTAAGAGTTAATACAGATAGTAACAATTTTCAAGATTTCAAATCGCTAAATGAATTATTTAAAAAACTGGGATTCACATCAAATCCTCATTTCAAAACATACTCTTCCATATTAAGAAAATATAATGAGAATGATAACTGCGATGTTGATATCAATTATTTATCAATGGATACATTTAATAAGCAACATCAAAAGACATACAATGGAGAAATATATTATCAAGACTTTGGCATTTATAGACATTATCTATCATATTTAGAAAATGGTTCTCGTTGCCGTTTATATTCTGCTAGTTGTTCTGCTCAATATGGAAGCTATCTTCTAGATCCCGTAGGAGATATATTTACATGCCTTGAAACAGTCGGAAAACCAGACCAAGTTATTGGGCATTACACAAACGAAGAACCTGAATGGACAGAAGTACGTAAGCATTGGTTTGAAAGAAATACCGGAAATGCTCTTAATTGTCAATCTTGTAAATATGCACTATTATGTGGAGGAGGATGTTTAGCTCGTTCTGTTCATACAAAAGATGGTTTTAAGGCATCTGCTTGTTTCAAATTTAAATCTGTATATCCTCTGTCTGTAAACAGAGCATATTCAGCATATAAACAATCACTATTATTAACCACTAATTCAAAAATCAAATGAAAGAATTAAAGAAAAATGCAGTGGCTGGCATTCAGCCTGTTAATGAAGAACTGTGCGACGAGATGTTCGTTCATGAACTGGAAAAACGTTTGGAAACTGATCCATTATTAGCTAATGGATTATTAGACTTGGTCACAACAGTGGATGCTTCGTCAGGAGATGTTGACCTCCTTTGTTGGAAATGTGATGTCGAATCCACCAATTGGGGCTAGGCTATTGGAAATGAATATATCTTAAAAAGATACATTCATCCAAGACGATAGAGAATGCTCCTCAATGGAGAATTCTCTATTTTACAGTTAATTTGATTCCTATGATACAATAAATTGAGATATATGAAATATACCGTCGTTTTTCTTGTTTATTTATTGACCATTTTTCTATTTCCACAAATTCTTTGTGCCCAATGCAGCATTGCTGGTAAAGTAACAGATTTGGAAGGTCAATCATTATCATATATTTCAGTACAACTATTCCGTGTCGATTCAAGCTTTGTGACCGGTACAACCACTGACACATTAGGCTATTATCAATTTACAAAGGTTTCCCCTTCACCTTATTTTATAGTTTTTTCCTCAATGGGATATAAAAAGCAAATAGTTAACGCCAATACAACAGAGAAGAAAAACGAACTACCACCAGTGATAATGGAAACAGATAACATAGAGTTGAACGAAGTGGTGGTAAAAGGAGCTTCTGTTATCCGGCAAAAGGATAGGCTACTCATTTTGCCTGACAAGCAACAGGTAAAACAAGCAGGTACAGGGTATGATTTATTATATAATTTGATGATTCCTGGAATGGAAGTGGACAGGATAAAGGGAAAAGTAAAAACATTTGGTGGGGAAGCCACTTTATATATCGATGGGAGGAAAGCTGATTATCGAGAAGTGCAGAGTTTAAGACCACGAGATATAGAGAAAGTAGAGTATTTCGACACACCATCAGGGAGGTATGCCGACGATGTTGCTGCGATCAATTATATTACCCGTCAGTACAAGTCAGGGGGATACGTGGCAATTGATGGACGGCAAGCTATGGGATACCTCAATGGAGACTATAACATAGTGAGCAAACTGTCACATGGTAACATGAATTATACGCTTTTTGCGGGATATAGCATGAACAAATATAAGGGGGATGTAAATGATAATCACGAATATTTTATCTTTCCTAAATATGCTGTAGATAGAAAAACTAATACACTGGATAATAAGGTTAAGAGCGACAACCAATATGTACAGTTAAACATAGCTAACCAGAATAAAAAACGTAATTTATTAGCGAAAATATCATTCGTGCGTAATGATGCACCAGACAACTTTAGCCGGGAATTACTTGAGTATGGTGGCGGACACACAATGAACAAAGAGTCGAGCAAAACAACTAATCAGTCCGGCAATATGCCTACTATAGATTTATATGGATATTTTAACTTGAAAAACAATCAGTATATTGAGTCGTCATTGGCAGGTACCTATGCTAATAATTCTTATTCTTACAATTACCTGGAAGATAAATATACCACTTTAACTCATACAAAAGAAGATATCTATACAGTTCGAGCAGAAATTAAGTATGGGATACGATGGAAAGAACGCAATGCTTTATCTCTCCGAATAGGGCACTATCATACCATTAGTTCTTCCCATTATGATGGAAACAATTCATCTTGGCAGCATTTATGGACAGGACAAACCTTGTTTTATGCAGAATACAATCGAATGTTTAAAAAGAATCTAACATTCAGTGTATCCCCCGGATTATCGTCACTGCAATATCGCTTACATAACGAGAAGCGTATTAGCCAAATCTCACCACGCTTGAAAACAAATTTAACTTATCGAATCTCCAGCCTACATCAAATCGTTTTCAATGGAGTTTTAGGTAACACACAACCTCAAATTTCCCAATTAAGTAATGCTGTACAAGAAATTGATTCATTAATCATTAAAAGAGGAAATCCTAACTTGGATAATACTATTTTTGGAGAGGTCAACTTCAACTATAGCGGACAGTTTAAAAACTTCAATCTATATGCGGCACTTCATTACGAAAGAGTTGAACATGTTAATACTGATGAGTTTTTTATTAAAGACGGTAGACTCATAAACACCTTTCGTAGTGATGTAAGTGCCCATCATCACGAAGGCATGCTATCCGCCACATGGAAAGTGTCGGGAAATTTTCGTTTAAAAATGGACGGATATTGGTCAATTACTTCTCTCTTTAAAGGGATTTCCGACAAATCGAGCAGTCTTTCCGGATTGATTCAAATGGACTATTACTGGAAAAATTTATCATGCAGTCTTTATGGCAAAACAAGTTCGAAAAGTTTTAGTGCAGATTTGATCCATAGATATGAACCGGCTAAATACGGATTAACGGCACGCTGGAGTTGTGGAAACTGGTTGGTGGAAGCAGGAGCGGAAAGCCCTTTTACCAAACACCGCCAGTGGAAACAATCAGTGACATTAGATGCTTACAATTACACAAATTATGTGACAGGGCGCATATATCAACAGACAGGCTTTCTAAAAGTGATTTATACACATAATTTCGGAAAGAAAACCGCACGAGACGACAATAACATAAACAGAAAGATTAACAGTGCCATCCTAAAAGCTTATTAAAAGATGAATAAATACAACACTATCAGCATTTCTCCGTTCTCTTCTTCCACAGAAAAGGAGCATTATCTACTTTCTTGCAACGGGAGATATTTTGAGGTTAACCAGCCATTAGCAGAATTATTAACTGACCTACAACAGAATGAGACTCAAGAAGCAGCTATACAAACTTATATTAATAAGAAAGAGGGAAAATATACCTTTGAACAGACAGAAAGTCTCATTAAAAAGCATATTGACCCTCTTCTTACAATTCCAAAAGAGAAAAAATGTACATTCCTTTACGAAAAGGAACTTCTAACAGCCGCCACAGTTGAGCGTTTTTCAAAAAGATTTTCTTTTCTATTCAATAGGAAATTTATGTGGAGCTTGCTATCTATAGCAACAGTTATGGACATATTCTTTTTTATCAATGTTCCCGACTTATTAGTTTTCAATAACAGAGCAAATGCTTTTGGTATGGCAGGACTGCTGATATTTATGTTAGTATCTTCATTCTTTCACGAATTAGGACATGCCTCAGCTTGTAAATATTGTGGGGTAAAACACGGAAGTATCGGTTTTGGGCTCTACTTAAATTTTCCCGTCCTATATACAGATGTAACGGAAATATGGAAATTAAATAGAAAGCAACGATTTATGGTAAATATCGCAGGGGTCTATTTCCAATGTTTCTTTCTTATAGTTTTACTGGTCGGTTTCTGGATGACCGGTGACGATATGCTGCGATATATGATATTAATTCTCAATTTAGGCTTTTTGATGACTCTCAATCCGTTCTTTAAATTCGATGGTTACTGGATTGTATCCGACCTCCTAGGAGTGCCAAGTTTACGTAAACGTTCTATTGAAATAATCAAATATTACTGGAATCGAATTATGAGACGCCGCATCCAACAAATGCCCTATTTATTGCGGATAGGTCTCGCGGAGAGATGGGGACTGGCGATATACGCGGCGATAGTGAATTTCTTCATGGGATACTATTTCATATACATTATTCCACGTTTCCTATATAATTTTCTGCTTTCATTTCCAGGAGAGATGCAGGAACTCATTCTCTATTTGTCTAATAACCTAACACCTCCTTTTGCTTTAATGCGCAACATCGGAATGCAACTGTTATTCCTCGCACTATTGGGATACCTATTTACGAAAATGATTCGTAGTCTGAAAAAACAGAATAGCAAGAATGGAGAACAAGCTTAATACCAGTTTTTATGTGGCTACAATATTGCTACTGGCAGTGTTGACAATAGAGATATTCCAATTCAAAGACCATTACCGGATTGGAATGCTATTGTCAATTGTAGCTCTAGCATTTGTCCGCCCGCTTCCTATCCAGCAATGGACATTTATAGACTGGACGTTGAGTATCATAGTAGCCTATGATTTAGTATTATGCTTTTATGCCAGTTGTGCTGTACCAGCTGTGTACAACATGATATTTTCATTCTATGGATTCACCGTTTACTTGATTGTGAGGAAGCTTTTGGCTGCCGGCAAATCTCTGAATCTATTTCAGGTAGGAAGTTATTTACCTATTGGGGCAGCTCTGATACTGACTGTCTGTTCGTTTATTATATTCCGCAATTCCGTATTAGAGGCAGGCTTCACAGACACCTATCATTTTCGTTTTTTATTCCGCCCATTAGGATATGTAACCAATGTATGGGCAGAAATACTATTAGTGCTTTTAGGGTGGATTTGTCTTATACGCCGCTATTCCAGTATATTCATATTTCTAACAATAGTAACGATTTTGCTCTCTTTCTCCAGAGGGGCTTATGTTGCGCTAGGCATTTACTTGGTGATATGGATCGCTGCAACTAAAAGTGCCAAGCACTGGAAACCGCTGCTCGCCGTTTTTGCAGCCATTGCTATAATAGCTATACTTTTCCCTACCGAAATGAAAACTACCCTGCGCATGAATGCCACTGTTTCACAACAACGGAGTAGCGAATGGAGAATAAATTCGACTTATGCCGCTTGGGAGATTTTTGAGAAGCATCCCATTCTCGGATATGGAAACGGAAGCTATACCCTTGTTATAGATGAATCACTAAATCAAGACAGTACTGTTCCTTTTACAACTTTTGCACCAAACATTATTATCAAATTACTAATTGAAAAGGGCATCATTGGAATAATACCTTATCTACTGTTGCTAGTAGAGATAATCGGAATTGCATTAAGCCGTAGAAAAGATGAAAATACTTGGATAATCATTGCTACTTTAATCGCATTGTCGACCAAAGAAATGGCACAATCAACAATGTTCGACATTCCTTTTGTATGGCTTATGTTTTTTATATTGTTAGCTTTTCTACAAAGACAAGCGCCCGAACCAGAAATTTGTGAGCTGGCAAAAGATAGAAAATCATATTTAATACCAGGGTTGTTATTAACCGTTTATGGAGGTGGAATCTTATTCATCAACCTCGACTCGCAACGATATAATATTCCAGGAAATAGAATTCCTTATTTAGTGAATCAGGGAATGGAATGTGCTAAAAACTACCAAGAGATAAAACAGGATATTTATGCAGAGAAAGCAATATCTTTTTTGAAAAAAGCTCAAAAATATAGCCCGAGAGATGTTCAACTCACTTATTTATTGTCTCAGTTGTATTTGCAAACAGATAAAATGGATCAAGGATATTGCCTTTTAGAAAACCTAGCATACGATTATCCCAATAATTCTCTTTACTCTTGGGCATTTGGAAATGTATGTTACCAAAAAGGGTTATTAAAGAAATCTATTAATCCTCTTGTAAAAGCAATTTTTAACAATCCTCGTTTATTAACAATGCAGCAAGTTAAGGAATGGAAAAATAATGATTCAGCATTTTATCATGAGTTAAAAAAAGAAATCTACAGATATTCTACTCAACACTTACAAAGTCCATCAGATTTGGCACGATATGGATATATAATGCATTGGTTTGGAGATTATGCATCAGCAACAAAGGCTTTAAGAAAAGCGGTAGAAGCTTTGCCAAGTCTAACAACATCCTGGCGTTTGCTGGGAGAAGAAAAGAAATATCGGTTATTAAAATTTGGAGCTTTAAAAAAAGACATATTTTCAACCGATGCCATTAAAGAGCCAGAAATAACAAACCAACTATTGCTTGATATGGTTTATAAGACGAAATTTTATAAATGGTACGGGGTAGAGTTTGAATACTAAAAATAATCGAATCTGAAAACTTTATGGGAGTTAGTTGCTTCACTCTGCTTTTAACCTTCCCAAACAGAAAAAGCCGCATTGCTAATGGTATGCTTCGACACAATCTACGACGGCACCCGTACTAAAACCATCGACACTATTAACACAAAGGCGAAAGAAGACTTTGAAAAAGAAAGGCTGAAGGTTGACATACGAATGCAGGGCTGGGAGTAGGGAACTAAACATTAATGATTATGATGGAAATTATGTTTACAAATTAAAATTTGCAATATGGTATTCAAGTCGATTATTAAATGTAAAAATATAAGCTATGAAGACATTTCTCAGTTGATTCATTATCAATGCATTATCAACATTATCGGTATTAGCCCAAATTTCAGGTCGTATAATAGACGAAGGCGATCAACCTTTGTCATTTGTAAATGTGCAACTATTATCTTTGCCTGATTCCACATTTATTACCGGTGCTATTAGCGATAAAAACGGAGCGTTTCATCTATCAGTATCTGATTTCAAAGAAAAGGTAGTATTAATACTGGAATAAAGAAAACGAAATTCTTTTCTTTTGAAGAAAGAGTAAAACTCAATTATCGTCATAAAAATTTGGATCTATTTACGTCTGTAAACTATGAAAACACGAAAGAATTGGATGATGAGACAGAAGATGTGACAATCTTCTCCGACCCGATTTGGAAGCTTAATGCCAAACTGAAAAGTAACATGCATAATGAAAATATAGATTCTAAAGTAGGAGCAAATTATAGGTGCAATGGAAACAATTTCATAGGAGCCATTTATGAATATTCGCATTCGCCCAAATCTCCTGCAAGGAATATAGAGGCTACTTACAAGACATTCGTCACTGATATCTTATATGATGAAGTAACTTCACGCGACTGGCAAAAAATACGGGAAGTTTTCATCGTATTAATTCGTATTACAATGGATTAATTGCGAAAAAAATACATGTAGATTTTAATTTCGATTTTTTATATGGAACAAATGACAATAAAATGAGGAATAATGAGGAGAGTGAAAAAGAAAATAATCGCATAATCACTTCCCTGGGAAATACCAAAAATGGATTATATTCAGGCAAACTAATATTGGGCTATTCTATTGGTAAGGGGATGCTTCAGTTCGGGGGAGAATATACAAATATTAGAAGAAAAGACCTCTATCAAAATAATGAATCTATCATTGACGATGCGGTAATAAAAACGAATGAACAGAAACATGAACAAAAACAGTCTGCGAATATCTTAAAATGGAGGATTTTCACCATACACACATATTCAATACCGCAAGTGCCGGTCCCCGATTCGCACTAAACTACCGGATAGGAAAATGTGCTGATGAGCTTGATCTTACCATGTATGTAATGAGAGCTTTAGGAATACCTGTGAGCATCGACTACTATCCGTTTTCTCCCGAATCGCTCAATAACCACTCATGGTGCGTGGTGCGGGATACTACCCAAGAGAATGTAACATTTTACTATTCAGAATATGTTCCCAAGCGCGGAGTCAGGGAAGGAGAATTTCGTAAAATGTGCATAATGTATCGGAGAACGTATGCTAAACAGCCGGATGGCACATACCAAAAAGATGTAAGTGACGAATATTTCAAAGACACCCTAACGATACAAGTTTCTGATGCCGAAAAAAATGCTGATTTATATTTGGGAGTGTTCAATCGGGATAAAGTTATCCCGTTGGCCAAGTCCACCGTCAATGGAAATAATGTGTCATTCGGCTATGTAGAAGATAATTGCATCTATATCATTTTATCAAAAGTGGGGAAAAATACATCCCTTTCACCGATCCATTTATATTTGATGGGAAACAGTTCAATTATTTTTCAACAGATAATAAAGGAAGCAAATCGGAAGATATTAAGATTTACCGAAAGTTCCCGTTTTTTTGCATGGAATAAGGATAGGATGTACAGAATTGTAGATTCTAATTTGAGGGAAGTAATACGATTGATTTCAGCCATCCTGAAATGCTATACCATATATGTGATACGCCTAAAGTTTGCTATAATGAATTGATGGTGCAGAATAAACAAAAATACCGCTATGTGCGATACAAAGTCAGGGAGGATTCTTTTCTCGAATTAGCAGAACTACACTTTTATCAAGACCGGCAAGAGGTGAAACCTGTAAATATAGTCGCATGCGAACCATATTATGCTAATGACGATGAATTTAAACTGGCGAATTGCTTCGATTATGACCCACTCACCTATTTTCTGTCTAAGACAGAAGGACAGGAACTTATTTTTGACTTTGGTTCAGAAGTCTTGATTAATAAGATTTTATGTATTCCACGCAACGACGACAATTTTATCCGTCCGGGAGATACCTATGAACTCTTTTATTGGGGAAAAGAGGAAGAAGTATTTTTCTTGAGAGATGGAGAACAATTTTTTGTTAATAGTTTGCCAATAGACTAACCTTTAGCATCACATAAATCAAATAGCAATACTGGCATACAAGCTATCTTCCACAAAATAATATCCTGTTTTTTTTGCGCTTTTATGCAAAAAAATAGGATATTATGCATATTTTCTCCCAAATAATGCATACTTTTGCAGCGTTATTAGAATAATTATGCAATGAAGAAGAAAGCAAATCGGTTAGACGCCATCAAAATGATTATCTCAAGCAAAGAGGTCGGCTCGCAGGAAGAACTGCTGCAAGAGTTGAACCGCGAAGGCTTCGAACTGACTCAGGCCACCCTCTCCCGCGACTTGAAACAACTGAAAGTAGCCAAAGCTGCCAGTATGAACGGAAAGTATGTATATGTACTGCCGAACAACATTATGTATAAACGTTCTACCGACCAAAGTGCCGGCGACATGTTACGCAATAACGGATTTATCTCTTTGCAGTTCTCCGGCAACATCGCCGTTATCCGCACCCGTCCCGGTTATGCCAGTAGCATGGCTTATGACATCGACAACAATGAGTTCACCGAAATTCTCGGAACCATTGCCGGAGACGATACGATCATGTTAGTGCTTCGTGAAGGAGTTGCCACAAGCAAGATACGCCAGCTTTTGTCACTCATCATCCCGAATATCGAATAATTATACCTATATTATATATAAAGAAATGGACACTCAACAAATAGATGTTATGGTAGCCGACGCCTCACATGAGGTTTACGTTGACACTATTTTGGAAACTATCAGAAATGCTGCCGCCGTACGAGGAACAGGAATCGCGGAACGCACACACGAATACGTAGCGACAAAAATGAGAGAAGGAAAAGCTATTATTGCACTCCGTGGAGAAGAATTCGCAGGATTCACCTACATCGAGTCATGGGGAAACAAGCAATATGTAGCCACTTCCGGTCTGATTGTTCATCCCGATTTCCGTGGTTTAGGGTTGGCAAAGCGTATCAAACAGGCTTCTTTCCAACTGGCACGTCTCCGATGGCCGAAGGCGAAAATATTCAGTCTGACTTCCGGTGCAGCCGTGATGAAGATGAATACGGAACTGGGCTACGTTCCTGTCACTTTCAACGAATTGACAGACGACGAATCTTTCTGGAAAGGATGCGAAGGATGCACCAATCATGACATCCTGGTAGCCAAAAATCGTAAGTTCTGCATCTGCACAGCCATGCTGTACGACCCGACAGACCCGAAGAACATTAAAAAAGAACAAGAAAGAAATAACATTTAAAATATACAGCACTATGGAAGAGAAGAAGAAAAAAGTAGTGGTGGCATTCAGCGGCGGACTGGACACATCGTTCACCGTTATGTACCTCGCCAAAGAAAAAGGTTACGAAGTATATGCAGCTTGTGCCAATACGGGCGGTTTCAGCGAAGAACAGTTGAAAACGAACGAAGAAAACGCCTACAAACTGGGAGCAGTAAAATACGTAACACTGGACGTTACTCAGGAATACTACGAAAAGAGTCTGAAATATATGGTTTTCGGTAATGTGCTGCGCAACGGTACTTATCCGATTTCGGTTAGCTCCGAACGTATCTTCCAGGGACTTGCCATTGCCCGCTATGCCAACGAAATAGGCGCGGACGCTGTCGCCCACGGTTCTACCGGAGCAGGTAACGACCAGATTCGTTTTGACATGACTTTCCTCGTGCTGGCCCCGAATGTGGAAATCATCACACTGACCCGTGATATGGCATTGAGCCGTCAGGAAGAAATCGACTACCTGAACAAACACGGTTTCAGCGCTGACTTCACCAAACTGAAATATTCGTATAACGTAGGTCTGTGGGGAACCTCCATCTGTGGTGGCGAAATACTCGACTCCGCACAAGGACTGCCTGAAACGGCTTACCTGAAACACGTTGAAAAAGAAGGCAGCGAACAGCTCCGCCTGACTTTCGAAAAAGGTGAATTGAAAGCTGTCAACGACGAGACATTCGACGACCCGATCAAAGCGATTCAGAAAGTGGAAGAAATTGGTGCCGCATACGGTATCGGTCGCGATATGCACGTAGGCGATACCATCATCGGTATCAAAGGCCGTGTAGGTTTCGAAGCCGCTGCTCCGATGTTGATTATCGGTGCTCACCGCTTCCTCGAAAAATACACATTGAGCAAATGGCAACAGTATTGGAAAGACCAGGTAGCCAACTGGTACGGTATGTTCCTGCACGAAAGCCAGTATCTGGAACCGGTTATGCGCGACATCGAAGCAATGTTGCAGGAAAGTCAGCGTAACGTGAACGGTACGGCTATCCTCGAACTCCGTCCGCTTTCTTTCTCTACCGTAGGCGTGGAATCGGAAGACGACCTTGTGAAAACTAAATTCGGAGAATACGGTGAGATGCAGAAAGGCTGGACAGCCGAAGACGCGAAAGGCTTTATCAAAGTGACCTCTACTCCGCTGCGTGTTTACTATAACAACCATAAAGACGAAGAGATATGATTAAAGCAGGAATCATTGGTGGCGCAGGATATACGGCAGGCGAATTAATCCGCCTGCTGCTCAACCATCCGGAGACTGAAATCGTATTTATCAACAGCAGCAGTAATGCCGGAAACAGAATCACCGACGTACACGAAGGCTTGTACGGGGAAACAGACTTGAGATTCACCGACCAGTTACCTCTGGACGAAATCGACGTTCTTTTCTTCTGCACAGCCCACGGCGACACGAAGAAATTCATGGAAAGCCACAACATACCGGAAGACTTGAAGATTATCGACCTCTCCATGGACTACCGTATCAAGAGTGACGACCACGACTTCATCTACGGCCTGCCGGAACTGAACCGCCGCGCCACCTGTACGGCAAAGCATGTAGCCAACCCCGGTTGTTTTGCCACTTGCATCCAACTCGGTCTGCTCCCGCTAGCCAAGAACCTGATGTTGACAGACGATATTTCTGTAAATGCCATTACAGGAAGTACCGGAGCCGGAGTGAAACCGGGAGCTACCAGTCATTTCAGTTGGAGAAACAATAACATGAGTGTGTACAAAGCATTCGACCACCAGCACGTGCCGGAAATCAAACAATCGCTGCAACAGTTGCAGAACAGTTTTGATTCCGACATAGACTTTATTCCGTACCGTGGAGATTTCCCGCGCGGCATCTTCGCCACCCTCGTGGTAAAGACGAAAGTATCACTGGAAGAAATCGTCCGCATGTATGAAGAGTATTATGCGAAGGATTCATTTGTACATATCGTAGACAAGAATATAGACCTCAAACAAGTAGTCAACACCAACAAGTGTCTGATACATCTTGAGAAGCATGGCGACAAGCTATTGATTATCTCCTGTATCGACAACCTGCTGAAAGGTGCCAGCGGACAGGCGGTTCACAACATGAACCTGATGTTCAACCTGGAAGAGACGGTAGGACTGCGTTTAAAACCTTCAGCTTTTTAAAAACAGAAGAATTATGAAATTATTCGACGTATATCCTTTATATAATATCAATATAGTCAAGGGAAAAGGTTGCAAAGTCTGGGACGAGAACGGGACGGAATACTTAGACCTTTACGGCGGACACGCCGTCATCTCCATCGGACACGCACACCCTCACTATGTAGAGATGATTAGCAACCAGGTAGCCAATCTTGGTTTCTACTCGAACTCGGTAATCAACAAGCTGCAACAACAGGTAGCCGAACGGCTGGGAAAGATTTCCGGCTATGAGGATTACAGCCTGTTCCTTATCAACAGCGGTGCCGAAGCGAATGAGAACGCGCTGAAACTGGCTTCTTTCTACAACGGACGTACCAAAGTGGTTTCTTTCACCAAAGCCTTCCACGGACGTACATCACTGGCAGTAGAAGCAACCAACAATCCGTCCATCATCGCTCCTATCAACAACAACGGTCACGTTGTCTATCTTCCTCTGAATGACACCGAAGCCATGAAGCAGGAATTGTCTAAAGGAGACGTATGCGCCGTTATCATTGAAGGAATACAAGGTGTAGGCGGCATCAAGATACCGACTACCGAATTTATGCAGGAACTCCGCAAGGCATGTACCGAAACGGGCACTATCCTGATTCTCGACGAGATACAGAGCGGATACGGACGTAGCGGAAAGTTCTTCGCCCACCAGTACAATGACATCAAACCGGACATTATCACCGTAGCCAAAGGTATCGGAAACGGATTCCCGATGGCGGGTGTTCTTATCAGTCCGATGTTCAAGCCTGTGTACGGACAGCTAGGAACCACTTTCGGCGGAAACCATCTGGCATGCTCGGCAGCCCTCGCCGTAATGGACGTTATCGAACAGGAAAACCTGGTAGAAAACGCGGCTAAAGTAGGTAACTACTTGCTGGAAGAGTTGAAGAAATTCCCGCAAATCAAAGAAGTACGCGGACGCGGGCTTATGATTGGACTCGAATTTGAAAACCCCATCAAGGAATTGCGCAGCCGTCTCATCTATGACGAGCACGTGTTCACGGGAGCAAGCGGTACGAACGTACTGCGTCTTCTGCCGCCTCTCTGCCTCAGCATGGAAGAAGCAGACGAGTTCCTCGCGCGCTTCAAGAAGGTACTCTAACCGCTCATTTGATTAATAAACAGCCAACGATAAAAGCAGTCTCTATCAGAAATTTATTTCTTATTCAGGCTGCTTTTTGTTTTTTCGCAATTTACCGTTACCTTTGTCTATGACAACTCATTAAAAACAAGCGTAATATGAAAATAGCTATCATCGGTGCAGGCAATATGGGCGGTTCCATCGCTCGCGGCCTGGCAAAAGGAAGTCTGATAGAGGACTCGGATATCATCGTATCCAACCCCAGTGCAGGCAAACTGGAACTATTGAAAAAAGAATTTCCGGGTATCTCTACAACTCACAACAATGCCGAAGCGGCACTGGGAGCAGACATCGTTATCCTTGCCGTAAAGCCTTGGTTCATGCAACCCGTAATGCGCGAGTTGAAACTAAAAAGCAAACAGATACTTATCTCGGTAGCCGCCGGCATCAGTTTCGAGGAACTGGCGCATTATGTGGTATCACCGGAAATGCCGATGTTCCGCCTTATCCCCAACACCGCTATCAGCGAACTGGAAAGCATGACACTCGTTGCCGCACGAAATACCAACGACGAACAGGATAAATTCATTCTCCAACTGTTCAGAGAAATGGGAACAGTGATGCTTATCCCCGAAGACAAGATATCAGCAGCCACCGCACTGGCTTCCTGCGGCATCGCCTACGTGCTGAAATACGTGCAGGCAGCCATGCAGGCCGGCATCGAAATGGGTATCCGCCCGAAAGACGCAATGACCATGGTAGCGCAATCACTGAAAGGAGCCGCCGCACTGATTCTGAACAATGACACCCACCCCAGCGTAGAAATCGACAAGGTGACTACTCCGGGCGGAATCACCATCAAAGGAATCAATGAACTGGAACACAACGGCTTTACTTCCGCTATCATCCAGGCAATGAAGGCATCCAAATAATACCATAAAATTATTAATTATAAAATACCAACCACTTGTATGAATGACCAAATTAAACAGATAGCAGAACGCCTTCGCGGATTGCGTGATGTACTGGAACTGACTTCTGAGGACATTGCCCGCGACAGCGACATCTCTGCTGAAGAATACCGACTTGCAGAAACAGGAGAATACGACATTTCTGTCAGCATGCTGCAGAAGATTGCACGTACGTATAATGTTGCCCTCGACGCCCTGATGTTCGGCGAAGAACCTAAGATGAGCAGTTATTTCGTAACCCGTGCCGGCAAGGGAATCAGCATTGAACGTACGAAAGCCTATAAATACCAGTCACTGGCATCGGGCTTCATGAACCGCACTGCCGACCCGTTCATCGTTACCGTTGAACCGAAAGGGGACGACGAGCCTATCCACTACAACAAACATAACGGACAAGAATTCAACCTTGTGATTGAAGGACGTATGCTCATCAATATCGAAGGCAAAGAAATCATCCTCAACCAAGGAGACAGTATCTATTTTAATTCTAAACTCCCACATGGCATGAAAGCGCTCGATGGCAAAACGGTACGTTTTCTGGCAGTAATTATGTAATAACATCATGGTAGAAAGATTTTTATCACAGACCTCTTTCAGCTCACAAGAGGACTTCAACAAGAACTTGAAAATAAACGTCCCGGAGAATTTCAACTTCGGTTATGACGTAGTAGACGCCTGGGCTGCCGAACAACCCGACAAGAACGCCTTGCTCTGGACAAACGACAAAGGCGAGAGCCGCCAGTTCTCATTTGCCGACATGAAGCGCTATACGGACATGACCGCCTCGTACTTCCAAAGTCTGGGCATCGGTCGCGGTGACATGGTGATGCTGATTCTGAAACGCCGTTACGAGTTCTGGTATAGCACCATCGCCCTTCACAAGCTGGGAGCAACCGTCATCCCCGCCACTCATCTATTGACAAAAAAGGATATTATCTACCGTTGCAACGCCGCTGACATCAAAATGATTGTAGCCGCCGGTGAAGGAATTATCCTGCAACATATCAAAGATGCCCTGTCCGACTGCCCGACTGTCGAGAAACTGGTCAGTGTCGGCCCGGAAATCCCCGAAGGTTTCGAAGATTTCCATCAGGGAATAGAGAATGCCGCTCCGTTCGTACGTCCGAGACATGCAAATACCAACGATGATATTTCGCTGATGTATTTCACTTCCGGCACTACCGGCGAACCTAAAATGGTGGCACATGACTTCACTTATCCGTTAGGCCATATCGTTACAGGCAGCTTCTGGCACAATCTGGACGAGAACAGCCTTCATCTTACCATCGCCGACACAGGTTGGGGAAAAGCCGTATGGGGCAAACTTTACGGACAATGGATTGCCGGAGCCAACATCTTCGTGTATGACCACGAGAAATTCACTCCCGCCGCTATTTTGGAAATGATACAGAATTATCATGTCACTTCCCTCTGTGCGCCGCCTACCATCTTCCGCTTCCTGATTCACGAAGACCTGACGAAGTTCGACTTGTCTTCACTCAAATACTGTACGATTGCCGGTGAAGCTCTGAATCCTGCCGTATTCGAGACATTCAAGAAACTGACAGGTATCAAACTGATGGAAGGTTTCGGACAAACGGAAACTACCCTGACTATCGCCACCATGCCTTGGATGGAACCGAAACCGGGAAGCATGGGACTGCCGAATCCACAATACGATGTTGACTTGATTGACCACGAAGGCCGTTCGGTTGAAGCCGGTGAGCAGGGACAAATCGTAATCCGCACCAGCAATGGCAAACCTCTCGGACTTTTCAAAGAGTACTACCGCGATGCGGAACGTACACACGAAGCTTGGCATGACGGCATCTATTATACAGGAGACGTTGCCTGGAAAGACGAAGACGGTTATCTCTGGTTCGTAGGTCGTGCGGATGATGTTATCAAGAGCTCCGGTTACCGCATCGGCCCGTTCGAAGTGGAAAGTGCCTTGATGACTCACCCGGCTGTCGTGGAATGTGCCATCACCGGAGTACCCGACGAAATTCGCGGACAAGTAGTAAAAGCTACAATTGTTCTATCCAGAGACTATAAGAACCGTGCCGGAGAAGAACTGATTAAGGAATTGCAGAACCATGTGAAGAAAGTGACTGCTCCTTATAAATATCCGCGTGTGATTGAATTCGTGGAAGAACTCCCGAAGACTATCAGCGGTAAGATCCGCCGTGTGGAGATTCGTCAGAATGATGAGAAGTAAGTAAAAAATAGCCAATTCACTGATATATTTTCCCCTTTAGCTATCTCCTTGGATAGCTAAAGGGGGATTTTTATGGCTAATACTACAAGATGGTCTATTTATAGTTAGTTAATTCGGCGTAAAAACAAATTAATTAATAATAGAATCTTGTAACATACGGTAGATTTCCGTCCCAGCTAATAAAAAAGCTCCTGGACCATACACTTCGCTCATCTCACGTGTCACGTTCTTCGGATCAGCTCCAACAGGTTGCACATAACCCAATTTACCATCTTTCTCCACTGCTGAAAGTAATGCCCGCCATCCACTGGTCACAATTGGCAGAAATTGTTCTTTGGGAAGTAATCCCTCATTGATTCCATAAGCCAACGCATAAACAAAAAATCCGCTACAACTAGTTTCCGGAGATGGATAAGAATCAGGATCAAGAAGACTAGCATGCCAAAAGCCGTCAGAATTCTGTAACTCAGCTATCCGTCTACACATTTTTTGAAATAATTCCTGATAAAAAGGACGATATTTACTCTTTGCCGGAAATTCACGCAACATTTCAACTAGTCCACCCAATACCCAACCATTGCCACGTCCCCAAAAGACATTGGCTCCATTCGCTTCCTTCTTATCAAAATAGCGATGATCTCGATAGAATAAATTTTCCTCTTTATCAAAAAGATAGTCATAAGTCAGTTTATATTCCTTATCCATGAAACGGATAAACTTCTTATCTCCAGTTATATTGTATAAATGCAAATAAACGGGAGGAGCCATAAAAAGAGCATCACACCAAGTCCAATGTTCCAAAGTCGTCGCATCATGATAATCCAATTTAAATGAACCGGTAGGGGGATTCATTATTACCCACTCCGTACGTGCTAAAGTAGGAACAAGCATTTCCTGCTTTTTATATTTATCATACATATTTAAATACATCTGCGAAATACAAATATCATCTGCATGATACATACGTTGGTCTACCTGCCAATAGTTGCGACACCCCAAACGCATCAACCATTTATAATAAGAATCATCTTGAGTGGTTTGTTCGGCGACAGCCGCCCAGCGGGATACCCCCAAATAAAAAGTAGCATTTACCCAGTTCAATTCACTGTGATTTACCTCCCCCATATGAGCAATCTGCCAATCAGCTACCCGCTTCATAGATTGCCATACTTCCATTTTATCCATTGTTTGACCGTTCAGCACACTCAAAACATTGACGCTTAAAATAAAGAACAGGAACTTTTTCTTCATATCATCCATATCGCTATTTTTTGTTTTTATATCTCATCAATGCCTCCAAATAGTAATAATCGGCATACACTAACGGAACATCAATCTCCACTCCATGCGGAATACTCCCGACACTATGTTTTAATATGAAATTACAATTAGTTCCCGGCTCCGCCAAATATTCGGAAGAAGATAGAGATTGTAAAATATGTTCGGCAGCTTCAGCATACTTCTTTCCTTCCGTTACATACTCCGACAACTCCAGGAAAGCGGAAGCAGCAATTGCAGCCGCTGACGCATCACGAGGGATTACCTTAAAACGTTGAGGATCATAATTCCAATCCGGTATATAACCTTCCTGACCGGCATTGAAGTCCCAATAAGGTATGCCATCCTCAGGCAAACGGGGATGATTCAACCAAAAATCCGCAGTATGGACAGCCATATTCAGAAAGTCCGGATTCTTAGTTTCACGATAAGCCATCGTATAGCCATAAATAGCCCATGCCTGCCCGCGAGCCCAAGTGGAATTATCAGAGAATCCCTGACAAGTAGCCTTATGAAGTACTTCACCGGTTTCTTCATCATAATTCACTACATGGTAACTGCTATAATCATCGCGGAAGTGATTTCGGGCTGTCGTCGCCGCATGTTTATTCGCTACCTTCGCAAAGAGAGAATCTCCCGTCACTTTCGTTGCAAAATAGAGCAATTCGAGATTCATCATATTATCAATGATAACCGGAAAGAACCATTCATCCTTTCCATTCCAAGCTTTCCGATAATTCCAGGATTCGATACAACCGGTTTTTTCATTAAAACGTGTACATAAAGAACGGGCAGATTCGACCAGTACATCCTTATAAGCTTCATTTCCGGTCAGGCGGTAAGCATTACCGAAACTGCAATACATCAAAAAACCTATATCATGATGATTCGTCAATTTCTTTAATGGCTCCAACGCTTCTGTCCATTTCAGCGCAGACTGTTTCCAACTTTCATCCCTATTGTTTTCATATATATACCAAAGACATCCGGGATAAAATCCTTCTGTCCAATCATTCATCTTTGTCGTATAAAGTTCACCATTTCTAATAGTACGCGGGAAAGCAACAGGCTCCGGTACAGCTTTCAACTGGGCAGCCAATTGCCGCTCAGCCACAGAAAAAGCATTTTCGACCATGCCGCCCTGTTTCTTCTCCGTACAAGACAGACAACATACACTCACCAATAAAACGAATAACAATCCTATTTTACTCATAATTAATTTATTTCCTTATTTTCCATCATTCAACCATCGAAGAGCACTTAACGCAGAACGCCAGTTTATCCAGACATTTCCACCCCGGTACTTATCAAATATTTCCTTCAGGCTATCATCAAACTCATACAACTCATCCACTACATACAGAGTAGACGAAGGGTCGTAAGCCTTATTATAATCCTCTCTTTTCTTATCAGGCTCATACTCCGTATCCACAAATTCAACATGTCCGTATTTAGGAGTATTCATCATAAAGGGTTTCCAGAAGTCTACACACCTCTTTACCGAAGCTCCCCCGCCCACATTCTGCATATAGAAATTGTCAGCAGCATCATACCCCTCATACAATGCTATCAGATGTGCTATTTTTGCAAAAAAAGAAAGATCATACGCATGATAAGCAAATGCGTCACGCGCCAATAAATCCGTAGTAGTACCGTTGGGAAATAAATTTCCTTTCACCCATTCGGGATACGTACTTTTATACTTGTTTATCCATTTATTATCATTCAATACCAAGCCGTAGAGATAGTACTGCCGCAATAAACAGGTTCCCCAGTTGTTTCCTCGCAAGTCATTGTCTTTTTCAAACTGCGTCAAACGTTTTATCATCCATCCATCAATGAGCTGCCGGTTTTCTGCGGAAATAATATTCCGGATAAGCGAGTATCCTTCCACTGCCCACGAATACTTTTCTTCATGAATATTAGCTTTAGGCTCCGCTATATTTATCTTAGCCCATGCCGTAAGATAATCTACAGCCTTTTCCAAATATCGCTGGTCTTGGTTGAAAACATACATCACACATAAATAATAAATGGATTTCATTTCCTCATAGATGTTCACTCCCTGCTCATTGTTATTCGAAGAGACGGCGGCAACCGGCTGTTTACCGCTCGCCATCACCCTCTCTGCATATCCACGGATATGTTTGTCAAACATTGTTTTGAAAGTATTATCCCCTTCTTTCGAGAGTTCGGCTTTCAACCTATCATAATGTTCTCTTGCGATAACAGCATTAGGAAACATTTTGTCCAGTGCAGGCACTTCCTGCGAGTAGATTTTGGGGAAGAACAAAAACTCCCCCAAAATCACGATACTGAAAAGAATTGCTCTTTTTACCTTCATCATTCTATCTATAAAATGTTACTGTTTACCAACCTTCATTTTGTATCAGGTTCGTGTTTTTAAACCGTTCAGAATTAGAAATCGGATAAAAATACATGCAATCCCTAACTACACGTTCGCCATACAATTGTTTGTCATACAACATATCTGTTCCGTCTTTCCTTATCTGCACCTTATAGATTTCGGTTGTTTCATCCAGTTCTTTCCAGCGGCGTACATCCCAAAAACGATGTCCTTCAAATGCTAATTCCACGCGGCGCTCATTCTTCAAACGCTTTATAAAATCTTCCTTTGAAATATCATCCGGATAGGAAGGCATATCTACGTCATTACGACGACGAAGTTCATTTACCGCATCCAAAGCACTTATAGGATATTTATCCCCATCCTTATAGGACGGCGAGAATGCATTCGCCATCGCTTCGGCATAATTCAGAAGAATTTCTCCGTAACGGAACAAAATCCAGTTATGATGCTTTTTCGTAACCGTAGCTCCGGATTCAAAACTAATATCATTGTTGACATACTTTTTCAGATAATAACCCGTAACCGTAGCATTATTCAATGGTAACCCGTTGGCTCCACCTTCCCATATCTGCAATGCAGTCTTCGGCCACTCCATACCATTGTAAGCAATCGTCATCGCCAAGCGGGGATCTCTACCTGCATACGGATTCTTACGCATCGTCTCATTTCCCCAATCAAAAGGAGTTCCGTCAGCCTTCATTTCGTAAGCACTGACCAGATTCTCGGTCGGGCACGTAGAGGTCTTTCCACCCTGCACTCCCATAGGAAAATTACTCTGTTCGAAACTGCCGCTCTCCCCTACCGGACGTGCAAGAATAACTTCCTTTTCCTTATTGTTATCCTCATCAAACAAATCGGAATATTTACTCAATCCATATCCCAATGTTGACGCCTGACCAATAATCTCATAAGCCGCATCTGCCGCATTTTTCCATTTTTCCGGGCTATCTGACGAATAAAGAGGACTTGCCAGATAGAGCTTCAGACGAGAAGCCAAAGCCATAGCTGCTCCACGGGTGATACGCCCAGTCTCCTTGTCCATAAAACCGTCGCTAAAATTTGCCGGCAATATCTTTTTTAACTCGTCGCACTCATCCAGTATAAACTTGGCGACTTTCTCTAATGAAGCAGGTTCCACCCAATTGGCTTCTTCGGGAGTCAGCACTTTGTCCACCAAGGGGACATTTTTATAACGTTTTATCAACTCAAAATAATAATATGCACGTAAGAAACGTACTTCATGTTTGTAATATTCGAAACTTTTCATCCAAGCTTCGTAATTATCATTAAACTTCCAATCTTCAAAAGTCAATCCTTCCGCCTCTTTCAGATAAAGATTAGCAGCACGTATGCCTTCATAGTAGTGACTCCAAACATCATCTACTACAGAGTTTGCCCCCCATGTTCCATCTACAAAACGCTGAATCTTAGACGTTCTATATACATGCACTGCATCATCGGTAGCAGCGTCAAGCATAGCTCCATCAATATTGCAGAACCCGTTCGGCAGAAAACTATATACATGCGTAGCCATTTGTTTCGTCCGTTCATAACTAACAATAATGTCTTCTTTCTTATAATCCGACGACTCGTCACAATCAATGAAATCGCATCCGGTAAGTGATCCAGCCAACAGCCCCACCACATAATATTTCAGTATTATCTTTTTCATCTTACATCCATTTTAGAAAGTTAAATTCACTCCGAAAGTATATTGTGTCATCAACGGATGACCAGCCTTGACCGCTTCCGGATCCATTATATCAATCTTATCCCAAGAGAACAGATCGTGAGCACGCGCAAATAAACGTGCATTTCTCAATGGGCTTACTTTTTTCATCACTTTGGGAGAGAACTGGTAATATACTTCCAGTGTTCTTAGTTTCAGGAAGGAAGCGTCAGCCACCCACAAACTGTTTGTGTTATAGTTGTTGTTCGAACCGGAATAAGTCAGACGGGGGTACAGGGCATTCGGATTCTCTTTTGTCCATCGATTTTCATAATAATGAGTAGAAACTGTGTTGTTACTCACCAAAGGACGATAAACACTGTTCACATTCAATACTTTACTATAATTACCAGCTCCCTGGAACAAGGCATAAAATCCCAGACCTTTGTATTCTGCTCCCAAATCAAACGAATAATATATTTCAGGGCAGGTTGAGTTATATCCCAAAGCCACCTGGTCATATTCATCAATACGATTATCACCATTCTGATCCTTGAACATCAAGTCCCCCGGACGAACTTCCGACAGATACTGCTTCACTTCACGGTCATCTATTTCCTTCTGGTTCTGATAAATACCTTCTACTTCATAACCAAAAATTTGTCCCAAAGACTTTCCTGTACGCTTCAGATATTCATAAGGACGATATTGCTCATTCATTTCTACGATTTCATTCTTACTATAAGAAAACATAGCACCTGCCTGATAAGTAAAGTCGCCAATCCGATCGTTCCATTTGACAGCAAGTTCCACTCCGTAGTTATCTACCACCCCGGTATTCTGTTTAGGAGCAGCAATACCCAGCACTGTAGACATAGTGCCCGAGGCGTCCACCAAAATATCGGTGCGATGGTCATAAAAGGCATCTGCCGTCACCGACAAACAATTCCATGCGACAAGGTCTACACCAAAATTTACTTTGTGGGATTTCTCATAAGTAAATCCGGTAACTCCCAAACGTGATTCTTTCATTCCTCCCAAAGAAGTGATATTGTCTTTAAAGTAATATCCGGAACCTACACCATACACACTATTAAACAGATTCATGTCATAATTCGCACGTCCCGCAATGCCGTACGAAGCTCTCACTTTCAGTAGGTTCAGCCAGTTTCTTTTCAGATAATTTTCTTCCGAAAGTATCCAGCCAAGTCCTACCGCAGGGAAGATTCCCCAACGGTTGCCGGGCTCCAATACACTGGCAGCCGTTCCAGAGAAAGAAGCATCCAGCATATAACGATTCTTATATACATAGTGCGCTTGTGCTATCGCGTCTATAAAAGCTGTCGACTCATTACGTTCTTTCTGCGTGTTTTTATCCATCGAGTACATCAATGTCGCATTTAACTTATGATCTTCTTTCCAGGAATGTTCATAATTGACACGCGCCTCCAGATTAAAATGATTGGATACATCACCGACACTACTTCCAAAAGAAAGGGTTCCTTCATTTCTCAATGTCTTATATGTTTCCTCGCCAGTCTCAAAGTCCATTGCCGCTGACTCATAACCAAAACTTTTGGTATTACTGTCCCAATAAGTGGCATAGTTGTCCAAACTGATTCTAGCTCCGAAGGTCAGCCCCTTCGTTATAAAGTCCAAAGACTGCGTTAACTCCATATCTGCATACAACACGCGCCCTTGCGAACGTGCATAACCGGTGCCGGCTATATATCCGATTGGATTATTAGCATAGGTCGTAGTACCTCCATACACATTATTCTTGGTTTTAGCCGGAAAAGCACCGGAAGGAACTTTATACAAAGCATCGAAAATAGTCGAGGCCTCCGTTCCCGGACGATTATGCTCCGAGAAGTTTCCAAACATATTTAGCTTCAACTGCGTAGAACTACTCACCTTTATATCAAGATTGGTACGAATATTCAAACGCGAATACTTAAACTGTGTAGAATAACCATCATTCAGGTCGGTAGGCTGCAAGATGCCACGCTCGTCCAGAAAATTCAATTGTGAGTAATACTTCACATACTTCCCTCCACCACGGGCTGAGAACGTCACATTATCACCATAACTGTGATCGCGTAAGGCCTCATTCATCCAATCTACGTTCGGATAGAAATCGGGATAAGTACCTTCCTGAAATGCTTTCAGTGCTTTTGCATCGTATCGCGGCTGCAACCCGTCATTTTCCAATCCCTCATTTAACGCACGGGCATACGTATAGCCATCCACCAAATCGGGAAGCCGGCGGGGAGTCCCCATATTGAATTGATAAGAAAAATCAATCTCAGGCGCAGATTCCACTCCCCTTTTCGTTTTTACCAGAATCACTCCGTTTGCTCCTTTTATACCGTACAAACTAGCGGAAACAGCATCCTTCAATACGGTTACCGATTCTATTTCCGATGAATTAAGATAATCGAGGGGACGCTCGAACCCATCCACCAAGATCAAAGGAGACTTGGTACTCATGGTTCCCATTCCACGAACCAATAAAGAAGCTCCGTCATTCCAGGCATTATTCGCATTCTGCAATACTTGTACGCCCGGCAATAGTCCATAGAGTAAGTTTGAAGCATTTACACTTGTCCTATGCGACAGTTCGTCCGCCGTAGCAACTGCCGTAGCAGCCGTATTTTCTTTTGCATCATAAGAGATTCCACGTCCGTATTCAACGCGTTTTGCCATCTCATCTCCAGTCTTATCTGATATACTGTCTGATACTTGCGCCCATGCCGTAGATGAACAAAGAGTACCAATGATTAATAGTTTTATATAATTCCTCATAGTGTCATTGTGATTTCATTACAATTATACCGTATCTTACTCCCAACCAGGATTTTGTACCAACCCGTATCCTTTATTTATCTCATCGGACGGGAATGCGCTCAAATAATTCTTCGGAGAGAATTCTTTCTGCCATGCACGCTCCGGTAACAAGAATTCAGAAAATGCATATTCCTTGGTTGTCTTATGTTTAAAGACTTTCAGACCATGCAGGCGTTTTGAGAAGATATCTTCACGCTTCCAACGAATTAAGTCAAAGAAACGTACTTCCTCCCAAACAAACTCACATGCACGTTCACGCAAAATAAGTTCGCGGAAATCCTCTTTTCCCATATTCTTATCCAAATCTCCCAGTTCTACACGATTGCGTACCACGTCTACATAATCAAATGCATCCATTCCCAATTCATCTTTCACTTTAGCCCGACCCAATTCATTTAACGCTTCAGCATACGACAGGTAGATTTCGGCAAGACGCAAATGCGGCCACTGGATCACTCTGCCTTTAAATTCACCACCATCACGGTCAAAACCAAATTTGAAAGAAGTCAGCCCTGTATTTATACTGCTAGCATCTATCGGATACACTCCAAAATTTGCTCCTTTCGGATAGTTCACCTTATCTGCCGGATTTTCCTGAAATAGTTGGATCGGCTTCCCTTTAAAATCATCACCATCTATATAAATTGTTTCATAAAGACGCGGATCACGATTCGCAAACGGATTCTTTGCCTGTTCCTCATTATCCCAACTGAATTCCGTACCATCTGCCATTGGGAACATATCAAAACATTCTTTCGTAGGCCCGAATCCTCCCCAACGTATGCTTTGTACCAACAGAGAATTTTGATTGGCCGTACGGATGTTACGAAAAGAGGCTATGAGGGTTTCGGTCGTACCTCTCTTATAATAAGCGTCCCGAAAAGCCGCACGACTGGTTCCTTTTTGCGTATCGCCTTTCTCCACAAGCCTGTAATAGCCTTGCGATTTCATTGTTTTGAAAAATGCCAAAGCCGCATCGGCCACCGCTTGCCAACGGCTATCCTGACGGTCACCATACCAAGTCAGATATTTGTCGGACGCCTCACCCGGATAATAAGGTTTGGTATCATTAAACAAAGGACTGGCTGCAAAGAGTAACACTCTGACTTTCAATCCCATTGCCGAAGCTTTTGTAACACGACCATACCAATTGTCCTGTTCTCCTTCCGGCAATACCCAAGGCAGATCCGGACATGCCGCCGCATCATCCAACAATTTTACGATAAAATCAACCGTTTCCTGCACCGTAGCACGTGCCGGAAAATTCAGTTCATCCGCACGCAGACTATGGTCAACCAACGGCAGCCCTCCATAATGACGGAACATATTGGCATAAAAAATAGCAACCAGAATCTTTGCCTCAGCTTTCATTCTAGACTTTTCTTCCGCCGACATATCGGGTACGCGGTCTACATTTTCATAAAACAACCAGGCATGACGAATGCCACTCCATGAGCCGAATTCCTTGAAACGGAACTTAGATATATTATTCATTGAGATTGTTCCCGACTGATTGCTATTCTCTACATCAGCGGTATATTTACCCGGATAATAGATTTGTAATTCACCACTATCATTACAATAACCTTGATTCAAGTCTGTCAAGCCTTCGATATTTCCTTTTTTCATAGCAGTAAAGAACTTATCCGTAGAATAGCCATAAGGCAAATAGTCATAACTATTCCATAATACCCTGCGCGCCATTTCGGCTGTCGAGAAGATAGTATCGATCGTTATATCATTACTGGGGGGCTTTTGCAGAAATTTATCTCCCAATGCAAAGTCTTCACAAGAGGACAATGCCAGCAATAGTCCTACTCCTAATAATATATATATTTTTATCCTTTTCATATTTGGTGTCTTTTTTATTAGAAACTAAGTTTTAATCCCAGATTCACCACTTTGATAAGCGGATAGGAAGGATTTAAAGTATTTGTCATTTCGGGGTCCAATACATCCAGGCTGTCGAAAGTCAACAAGTTATATCCTGATAAATAGATTCTCAATTGGTTAACATTCATTTTCCTTACCCAAGCAGCCGGCAATGTATAGCCAATTTCCAAATTCTTCAAACGAAGATAAGAGGCATCGCGCAACCATAAATCGGAAGCCTGATAATTATGTTTCTTATTCTGAAACGAGATGCGGGGAGCTTTCGCCGAATTTCCTTTTTCCGGAGTCCACGCATTATCTACCAAATACTTCAACAGTGATTTATTATTCTGTTCACCAAATGGCTCTCTGTAAATCTGCTGCAACATACGCGACGTTTTTGTCGCACCGGACCAAGTCATGCTTATATCAAATCCCTTATATGAGAGTCCCAGATTAATCCCCCCGGTCAACAGGGGATAAATAGGATAGCCAATAGCCGACTCGTCACGATAGTCTATCACATTATCACCATTCAAATCTTTATATTTCACATCACCCGCATTGGGAGTAAAACCTGTTCCATAATCCGGCATTGTTTTACCTTTCTCCGATGTATAATCAGCTGCCTCTTTCTCCGTAAAATAGCCCTCGAATTTATAACCGAAAGACTGTCCTACCGGCTTTCCCGTTTTTGCCATATAGTCATAAGGTTGCGGAATCTCATCCATAAAAACAATCGTGTTCTTCGCATAAGAAAGGTTGACACCTATATTATATCTGAACTCCTTCAACGAATCTTCCCATTTCACACTGACCTCATATCCCTTATTGTCCACTTTTCCAATATTGGCAGTAGGCAACGTTACAGCTAGATAACCCGGCAGCACTTGTCTTGAAGTGAGAATATCTTTTCGATTTTCAATAAAATAATCAAAGGTAGTTTTGAGACGGTCATCAAAGAAATATAAATCCAAACCATAGTTTTGTTTAGTAGACGTTTCCCAAGTAACATCCGGATTTCCTTTCTTAGCTTCCGACGCGATAATCACATTTTGCGAATTGTTTATACCAAAATTATATCCATAATTATCTCCATTGGCATCATATACGTCCGGCAAATAAAGAAAACGGGATTTATCACTGGTGAGGTCGTTACCGACAACACCTAAAGAAGCACGTATTTTCATGTAGCTCACATAAGGTTTCAGCGGCTTCATAAAGTTTTCCTCTGATATAATCCAGCCCATTGAACCGGCAGGGAACAATCCGAACCGTTTACCCGGAGCAAAATTCTCGGAACCATTGTAACCGACACTAAAGTCCGCCATATAGCGTGTATGATAATCATAAGTGACACGCCCGACGAAACCGACATAGGAACGTGGAATACCAGGCCAATCTCCTTTCGGATAATACTTCATAGACTGGTTATACATAGCCAATGCAGAAACATGATGTGCCCCAAAATCACGTTTATAGTTCAAAGCCGCTTCCATGTACCAGTCTCTGGATTTGCCATATCCTACACTATATCCCAACACTGACTTTTCATGTGTTTTCTTCAAATCAACACTACCATTCTCATTGATGATAGCTTCGTACAAATCTCCATTGCCGGAAGCTCTTGTTTTTTTCTGCGTGACTCCACTGTTATAAGCCCCCTTCAAAGCCAGTTTCAGCCCTTTTGTTACAAAATCCAACTTCTGTTCCAATACAAAGTCAAAATTCAATGTATTCCCCAGTGAATTGGCATAGCCTTTCCCATAGAAATTTTGTAAAGGATCTGCCAGACTTCCCATTGTCGGGGGGATAATCGTCGGATCAGTCTTTATACGTTTCCCGTCAACGATACCCGCACCTGCAAAGGGCGGAGCCTCATATATTTCCCTAAACAGATTTATCAGGTCTGTGGAAGAACCATTGTTATAATTCGGCGTACGTGTATCGTTCAACCGTCCTCCCAGATTGATCCTCATGGTGGTGGTCTTTGTCACGTCTATATCCAAGTTGATACGATAATTATAACGGTTGTATTTATAATTACTGTCATAATCTGTTTCATAAGTCTTAAACAGTCCATCTTGCGTAAATACTCCCAATGATGCAAAAAAGCGCACCGCCTTCGCACCGCCCGATATGGTAAAATTGTGTTGTGTTTGTAAAGCCGACTTCTTAATCAACATATCCGCCCAATCGACATCCGGATAAGCCAATAAATTATTGCGGTTTTTGAATCCCTCAAGAACTTTCGGTCCGAAAGCCAAATCCTCTTCTTTTATGCCACTGGCAAGCTGTGCCTGGTTGTACACGCTTGCATACTCGTAACTATCGGCAAATTCGGGAATACGTGTCGGCATTTGCAAGCCGAAAGAGGTTGAAAAGCTCATCTTCGTTTTACCTTCCTGACCGCGTTTCGTAGTTACCAAAATAACACCATTAGCACCGCGTACACCAAATACTGCCGTAGCAGAAGCATCTTTCAGTACCGTAATATCTTCTACCTCATTCGGATCGAGCTGCCCGAACGAACGTTCCACACCATCTACCAATATCAATGGTGATGACAGTCCCTCCGACAAAGAACCGACACCACGTACATAAAGCGTGGCATCGTCCGCTCCCGGCTGTCCGGAACTTTGTACACTGGATAGTCCGGTCACCTTACCGGTCAACGCATTTGTGATACTTCCTGCCGGAGTCTTCAGAATCTCATCCGCATTTACGGAAGATATAGCTCCTGTAATAGTCACCTTTTTAGTCGTACCATAAGCAATCACCTGCACTTCCTGAAGACTGGTCACATCTTCATTCAAAGAAATCTTCAGTTCGGATGCCCCATCGTAAACGATTTCTTTATCTTTATAACCGATAAACGAAACCACAATCTTAGCCCCTACCCGGAGTTTTAATTTAAATTTACCGTCCAAATCGGTAATCACACCATTCTGTGTTCCTTTCACAAATACCGTAGCACCAATAACGGGTCCCATATCATCAGACACCGTTCCAACTACAAGCTTCTCTTTTGTTTGCTGTGCAACAGCCGCTATCTCGGAACGTACATCATTCCCCAACGCCCTGCCGAAATGCATTACCAATAGAGCCAGCACCACTAACCAAGTCTTGTTTCTCATAAGCAAAAACTTAAATAAACGTTACTTTCAAATTTGTTTTTTATTTCTTCTTTATATCTCCACTTCCCGCTGTTTATCATTCTTCGGGAAAATTTAATCGTATATCATCGATATAGCATTTGTATACTGAATGTTCGGATAGTGTCACGCCTGCTCCGTAAGTAGGCATAATGGCCAAGCCGCGGACACCTTCTTTAAAAAGCTCCAGTTTCCAACTGCTTACCACCTCAGGATCAAAAACAAACCGACAATCCACCCAACTGTTTTCCTGAATAAAGTCCAACACAACATCTTCCAATACAAGACCTTCATCCTGTTTAAAGTCATTGATAGTATTGAACTCAGAAAGTAACTTCACGCAAAGTTTTTGTCTGCTTGCAGAAGCGCTTCCTGTCCAGGTTGTTTTTCCTATCACATTCGCCGGCTGGTAAATTTTAAAGCTGATACTTCGCAATCCTCTCACCTGAACCGGTTGGGTAAACATGATTTTGATGCCATAATTCTGCGCTTCCATCGACTGATAGCTCAGCACACGCCCCGACCGATTACCGGAACCCTGAACCGGATTATTAATGACTTCGTAATCATAATTCCACCGGGGGAGATAATCAAATTCTTCTTTGGCATTTCCTTTATTGCCAAAACGAAAAAAATAGGGTGAAGTCTTTTCCGACTCAAAATCACCGACCAGCACTTCGTCGAACGGTCGGTCGGTTGCCGTTCCTCCTCCCCCATCATCGGGTTCTCCCGAGACGTCTTCTTTTGAACAAGCCGCAAAGACCGAAAACAGTAGTACTGTCAGTAGCTGAAACTTAATTCTGTTTTTCATATTATTCAAGCATTAATTTAAAACTTCCCGCTCGCATTATTATCTGTTGCAAGACAGGCCTTAGTAAACACAATGCAAATAAAAAGGGAAATAGAGAATAACGCTTTCGTTTATACAGCATACATCACCGATAATCGTATTTCGGATAATATATGCTATAATCTGTACAATTCTAGTACATTTTCAGAAGACAAACAGATAAGAATCAAGCCTGCGTACTTATTTCTTTGCAGAAGTTTTTCTGTAGCTCTGAGGAGAAACTCCATAAAAGTTTTTAAAACATTGACTGAAATAACGTGGAGAATTAAAGCCTAGTTTATAGGAAATCTCCGAGACATTGTATTGTGGTTCTTCCTTTAGCAATCTCAAAGCCTCTTCCAATTTTAGCTTTAGCGTAAATTCATTAGGAGTAAGCCCTACTACTTCTTTTATGCAGGTAAACATTTTGCTGCGCCCCAAGTTCAGTTCCGCCGCCAACATATCCATATCAAAATCCGGATTATCAAAGTTGCGCTTTATTATCTCAACAGCAGTATCCACTAACTTCTTGTCAACAGCAGTCAGCCCGCCGACCTCTTGTGTCGGTATTTTCTCTACATGAGCCATTTTCTTTAATAGCGACTGCCTATTTTTCAACAAATTGCCGCAACGTGTCAGCAGCAATTTCACATTGAAAGGTTTGATGATATAGTCATCCGCACCAAACATATATCCCTCAACCATCTGTTCTGTTGAGTTCTGTGCCGTAAGAAGCACTACCGGTATATAAGATAATTCAATGCTATTCTTTATTTTATAGCACAAATCTTTTCCCGACATGACGGGCATCATCACGTCACTCAATATAATATCCGGCTGCAACTGACAGGCCATATCAAACCCTTCCTGTCCATTTGTCGCTTTACAGACATGATAAGCAGACGAAAATACCTGTTCCAGCATATCAAGAATTTCCAAATCATCCTCAACCAACAGTATGGTGGGTCTATCCTTCATTTCTTCCTTCCTATCATCACCATCTGTATCCGAATCAATTTGATTCTCCATATCTTCGTCAATAATAACTTGCAACTCTGAATCGGAAACCATAAACCCTACATCTTCATGTTTCAACTCTTCCGGAGTAAAATGCGCATTGCCTATAGGCAGATATATTTTAAATATACTTCCTTTATCTACCTCACTATTCATTTCCATGCGTCCTTTGTGAGATTCGACAATTCCTTTGGTCAAAGCCAGCCCGATGCCTGTCCCGATCCTCATTCCTGTATTATTGTCAGCTTGATAAAAACGTTCGAATATATGAGTCCATTCCTCCTCAGGGATACCGCATCCGGTGTCTTCCACTACTATTTCTACCATTTGTTGCAACTTTCTTACCCCCACTTTTATATTCCCGCCTTTATCCGTATACTTGAAGGCATTGGACAAAAGATTAAATACAACTTTCTGCATTTGCACCGGGTCGAACCAGACATCTATATGTTTGTCGACATCCTCAAAAACATACTTGATACGTTTCCTCTTAGCAAACTCGTCAAAAGACAAATAGATTTCTTTCACAAACTCGACCACATCCTTTTGCACAACTTTCAATTTCAAAAAGCCCTGTTCCTGTTTACGGAAGTCAAGTAACTCCGTAATCAGATTCCGAAGATGCATGCCATTTTTATGTACCCGCAACAACTGTTTTTGCACAGAAGAAGAAAACTGGTTCAACTGCAACAAAGTCTCTATCTGACCAATAATCAATGTCAACGGTGTTCTGAACTCATGAGAGATATTCGTAAAGAACCGCAGTTTCATCTGGTTCAGTTCCGCAATACGCTCTTTCTCCGCTTTTTCTTTTTCCAAGGAAAGAGACAAAATCTTGCGTGTCATCTTCACTCTCCAGATCCAATAAACGACCATAAAAGTACACGCTACATACATCATCCAAGCCCATAGTGTATAATACCAGGGAGTATCTATCGTTATCACCAAAGCTATCTCCTTACATTGGTGCTCATTCAGTGAGTTTGCCGTTTCACGTACTTTCAATACATAGCGTCCGGGCGAGAGGTTGGTATAATGCAAACTGGTCTGTGTAGTCAGAATCCAATCATTATCGAATCCTTCCAGTTTATATTGATACCAAGTATTCCGCAAAATATCCACATAGTTGGAACTGGAGAAATTGACAATCAAATTATTCTGTTTGGGTGACAACTTCAGTTCATGCGTAAAAGGCAAAGACTCCTGCAATATTCCTGATTTATCCTTGGGATATATCTTTGTATTATTGACCAGCAAATCAGAGAAATAAAATCCGGAGGTACCGTCATCGTCCACATACAAATCTTCCTCACGGAAAGAAACCATCCCATCCACTCCGCCGACAAAGATCTGCTCATCTCTGCTTACAAAAATACCGCAACCGTCGGCAACAGCAGAAATGCCACCTTTTATGCCCAACTCAATAGAGTGAACTGATTTTGTCAGTGGAGAAAAAACCGTCAGTCCCTTATCACTGGTGATTAGCAAGTTACCTTTAGGAGATTCTGCCAAATTATAACAATAATTGCTCAACATATTATTGTTTTCCACTGTATAGGCAACCCATTTATCAGACACGTAGTCGTAAGTCAGCAGTCCGCCTCCCAAAGTTGTCATGTATACTAATCCGTCGGTCCCTTCCAATATCTTCGTAATTCTGCATTTTATACCGGGACTATCCGGTTCTATCCTCTTAATCTTCTCAGGAGTGCCCAGATGTATCCGAAACAGGTTTGTCCGGGTAGCCAACCACACATTATCTTTAGAATCTATTTCAAAGGTCAGAAACAGATCCGCATTATTAAGCAATTCAAATTCATTGGTATCCGGTTCCAATACCCAGAATCCGTTACGGGCAGATACATACAATTTGTCATCTCTGAAGAGTATCTGATAGATGATTTCGTCGGGGCCGTTCCCTGCTGTCCCATTCTCGGTAATGTAATTATAAAAACGTTTTGTACGCCGGTCATACCGGCTCATTCCCCCAGTATAAGTTCCGACATAAATATACCCGCGCTTTTCATCGTAAGCTATCGTTTTCGCATTATTATGAAGAATCGAGCCGGGATCTGATGCTGTATAATAGTTGAACTCTCCGGACTTTCTGTTCAGGCAATTGATACCGCCACCATCGGTACATATCCATAGGGTTCTGTCCTCATCTTCAAGCATACTACTCACAAAAGGAAAGTTCAGACAGTCATTCCGCAACTTGTCGTAAGCATAGTAATAAAAAACATCTTTGGTCTGATTGAAATAATTGATTCCTCCATAATATGTGCCAATCCAGATTGTTCCCTGGCGGTCTTTATACAAAGAAAAGACAGAAGAGTGCGTCAAAGTGCCGGGACGGTTTTCGGAAGTAAAAGAACGGTACGTATCTGTATAAGGGTTATAGACTTGTAATCCGTTGAAAGTACCAAACCAGATATTCTGTTGTTCGTCTTCTACCAATTCACGTATCTGGTTACTGATAACCTGCTTGTCCGATACCGGAACTTTACGTAACTTTCCGTCACGCTTTATATGGTATAGTCCCTGCATGCGGGAAGCAATCCACAGTTCATCTCTGCTACTCCGGAATATACGATATATTTCCACAGCAGGCAGTAGACACCTAATGTCGCCTTTTTCCTTAAGATAAAGCCCGTTGGATGTACCAATCCACAATTTACCATCTTCGACAAGCATAGATGTGATACGTTCTAGATTCAGTTTATATACAAAATCCAACATCTCTGTCTTATCGTTATACCGAAACAGGGAATCACGCACTGTACACCATACTTCACCTTGGAAAGTATCTATTGCTCCCACATTGCTTTTCCGCAAAGTAGAAAAAGTTTCATTCCGGATATCATATTTCACCAATGCACGTTCCACACGCATAAATACATCACCATTCCTGTCTCCGACAATCCTGTTCACTTCATTACCGGAAAGGTATCTGTCCATTACTTGCTGTTCTTCCGCTATCTCCCGTTTGAACTGCATCATCTGTTTTCCGTCGTAAACATTCACACCTTCACGTGTGCCAAACCACATCCTTCCCAATGTATCTTGAAAAATTGCCAGTACAGATGGCTGGGACAATCCATCTTTCATTCCCAAAGTCTTGAAGTTTTGAGCAGATATATAAGGTATAGAATAGCAAAGTAAAAAAAGAGTCATAAACGAGAGACATATATATTTTCGCACCATTTGTATTGTCGTTTTAAGGTTCTCAAATAATGGATACGCACATCAGTATCCGAATACAAAGACACTACAAATCTAATAAAATTAAGGTATAGTTTTGTACGATTATAGAGATAAAATAATCCATAATACAAAAAACACAGATAAATCAATAAAGAAAAGACAATAGTCACCCACCGTATTTCCGGTTTTCCATATCTTTGTCCCGCAAGAATCTATATACAACAACTTTAAATAAACACTCACATGAAATTTGTTTGTCGCATCATCCTCTTTTCACTATTGATTCTGGGGACATCCACAACAGTCGCAACAGAAAGCAGTCAGAACGTAATCAAAACGTCCTCTCTTTCCGTGCAAGATGAATTCGAAACTTTGATGGAGAAAATTAGGGAAGACTTTGCACAAAATCCACTTATTGATGAAGTTTTAAACAAGTACGATACCAACAAAGGATGTTTCACCGACGTAGACTACAGCCGCCGCGACCGCACCAATTGGGAACCTCTCACCCACATAGACCGATTGTATGATTTTGCTTTTGCCTATACCAATCCGCAGAACACTTACTATCAAAACGAGGATATTTACAATAAAATAGTGAAAGGACTGGAATATTGGTATGAACGTAATCCGCACTGCAACAACTGGTGGTACAACCAGATTGCCGAGCCACAGAAAATCGGCATATTGCTTGTACAGATGCGCATCGGCAAAAAACAGATTCCATCCGCACTGGAAACTAAAACCCTGCAACGCATACGTAAAGAAGGCGGAGATCCTGCCAAATGGACGGGCGCCAACCGGACAGACATCGCGCTCCACTGGATTTACCGCTCATGCCTGGAAAAGAACGAAACCGACTTGAAAACAGCTCTCGATAATGCTTACAGCCCGATAGAATATACAGTTAAAGAGGGGTTCCAACATGACAACTCTTACTTCCAACATGGGGTACAGCTTTATATCGGCGGATATGGGGATGAAATCTTGAAAGGAACCACCCAAGTAGCCATGTACACTCAAGGAACCCGATATGCGTTGAGCACTGAAAAGATACGGATTCTGAGCAAATTCATGCGCGGGACTTATTATCAGACCATACGCGGACAACATATGCTTTTCGACGTACTGGGTAGAGGAATAAGCCGGAAAGACATTACCGACAAAAGCGCTACCGCCCTGTTTGCCAAACGAATGATTGTTCTCGACCCGGAACATGCCGATGAATATAAGGCTATTATCGCACGTCTGAAAGGTGAGCAGCCTGCCGAATCTAAATTGCAGCCACTGCACACACATTATTTCCGGGGAGATTATACCCTGCACGTACGTCCCGGTTATACCTTCGACGTCCGCATGGTATCCACCCGCACGATGCGTTGCGAATACGGCAACGGGGAAAACCTAAAGACTTATTTCCTGTCGGACGGATGCACCAATATAGTAACACAAGGAAACGAATACGCCAATATCCTTCCTGTATGGAACTGGTGCAGAATCCCCGGAACGACCGCTCCGCAACTGGATACGATTCCGATGGCTGCAAGCGACTGGCAGACCAGGGGGACATCGACTTTTGCTGGCGGCGTATCCGACAGTATCTACGGAGTATCAGCCTATGCCTACATGGATAACTATGCCGGAGTCAATACCGGTGCTAAAAAAGCATGGTTCTTCTTCGATAATGAAGTGGTATGCTTAGGAGCAGGAATCAATTCTACTTCTCACGCGCCTATATACACTACAATCAACCAATGCCTGCTGAACGACAAGAATATACTAGTATCACAGGACAAGAAACAAACAGCTATAAAGAAAGGAGAATTTTCCTACGATTCTCCCGACTGGACTTTACATAACGGAATCGGATATATTTTCCCCCAAGGCGGGCGGATATACCTGAACAATGAGCAACAAACAGGCTCATGGTATGACATTAACCATACCGAATCGAAAGAAATCCAACACCGGGAAGTCTTCACTCTTGGATTTGACCACGGGACTACCCCTCACAACGCCACCTATGCATATATCATAATACCGGGGATAACTTCTGCCCGGCAGATGGAAACATACAATAAAAAGAATCCTGTTGAAATCCTTGTCAATACGGATTCGATGCAGATTGTAAGACACAAAAAGCTGAATATCTGGCAAATGGTATTTTATAGGAAAGGAACTTTCACTCATAAGGAGATTACTGTAAAGGTGGACAAAGCATGTACACTAATGCTCAAAAACATCTATCAGAACAATGCGGAACTGCATATTGCCGACCCTGCACAAAGCCAGTCGTGTGTCAAAGTAGATGTATGTATTCCCAAGGTTTCCAAAGATACCCGAAGCATCCTATGTGATTTTGAAAATACCGGCATCTATGCCGGTGCATCCAAGAAATACCTTCTTTACAAGAAACAATAATCCATTTGAGTTCCAGATAATCCCCTTGTCAGTATGCTCTGGCGAGGGGTTATTCTCACTCTTACGAGAAAAAATACTCATGCCTATGAGAAAATTTTCTCATAGGCATGAGTATTTTTTCTCATAGGGGTGAGAATGGTTGAGAAAAAACACAGGCTGATAATTTATATAGAGGAAGAATGCTCTTTATTACATCTGTTTATTGGATTATATCATCGAAAACAGCTATATTTGCTACATAATTCAAGATATTTTATCTCCAAACGAATTTAAACAGCAGATAATGAGCCCAGCCGTCATATCTATTACTATTGTGGCATACTTTATAATCCTGTTCACTATTTCTTATATAGCAGGACGCAAAGCTGACAATGAAGGATTCTTTGTAGGGAACCGTAAATCAGCTTGGTATATTGTTGCCTTTGCCATGATCGGTTCCACAATCTCCGGGGTTACTTTTGTCTCTGTTCCGGGCATGGTACAGGCAAGCAGCTTTTCTTATCTGCAAATGGTACTGGGATTTATCGTCGGACAGATTATCATAGCGTTTGTGCTCGTTCCTCTCTTTTATCGTATGAATCTAGTTTCCATTTACGAATATCTGGAAAACAGGTTCGGAAGTTCATCCTATAAGACGGGAGCCTGGTTTTTCTTTATTTCCAAAATGCTGGGAGCAGCCGTCCGACTCTTTCTCGTATGCCTGACATTGCAACTGCTTATCTTCGAACCTTTTCATCTCCCGTTCTTGCTGAATGTCATCCTAACCGTATTTATCGTATGGCTCTATACATTCCGCGGCGGGGTGAAGTCATTGATATGGACAGATGTCCTGAAAACATTCTGCCTGGTAGTTTCGGTCGTTCTCTGTATCTATTATATCGCTTCCAGCCTGCATCTGAATTTCAGCGGTCTGGTCACTACGATTTCGGACAGTGACTTCTCCAAGACGTTCTTTTTCGATGATGTCAATGACAAGCGGTATTTCTTCAAGCAATTTCTGGCAGGGGTATTCACCGTCATTGCCATGAACGGGCTAGACCAGGATATGATGCAGCGCAATCTCAGTTGCAAGAACTTCCGGGATTCACAGAAAAACATGATTACAAGCGGCATTTCGCAGTTCTTTGTCATTCTGCTTTTCCTGATGCTGGGAGTATTGCTTTATACTTTTACAGCGCAGCAGGGTATTGAGAATCCGGGAAAAAGCGATGAGCTATTTCCGATGGTCGCTACCGGAGATTATTTTCCCGGTATAGTCGGGATATTGTTCATTATCGGGTTGATAGCTTCCGCCTATTCTGCGGCAGGCTCTGCCTTGACAGCACTGACTACTTCCTTTACCGTAGATATTCTACATGCACAGAAAAAAGGGGAAGCCGCACTCAGTAAGATACGAAAGCATGTACATATCGGTATGGCAGTCGTCATGGGAGCGGTTATTTTCGTTTTCAATCTGCTGAACAATACCAGCGTGATTGACGCGATTTACACGTTGGCAAGTTATACGTACGGACCTATTTTAGGGTTGTTTGCTTTCGGCATCTTCACCAAGAAACAAGTTTATGATAAATATATCCCGTTGGTAGCTATCGCTTCCCCTGCACTTTGCTATATCCTGCAAAGAAATTCGGAAGTCTGGTTCAACGGTTACCAAATCAGTTACGAGTTGTTGATTATCAATGCCCTGTTCACATTCCTCGGACTTTGTTTGTTCATCAAAAGACAAGACAAAGAAACATCTTTCACAACTCATACTACAAAACAAGAAATAAAATAATGAAAGCAACAATCAACTGTTTTCTTCCTTTCAGCAGGTTGGAAGAAACGATACAGACGGTTAAGGAGTTACGTGCATCGGCGCTGGTAGACACGATTTATTTATTGGCATCACCGATTACCAATGTCTGCATCCCCGGATGCGAACTCATTTCTGTAGAGAAAATGCAATCTACACAAGCGATGCGAGCCATTGCCGAACACTCCGATAAAGCATATACTTTAGTTTATACTAAACGCACTGCGCTGCGACTGGGCATGTTCGCTCTTGAAAGAATGGTTCAGGTCATGGAAATGACTCAAGCAGGTATGGTCTATGCAGACCATTACCAACAGATGAACGGTGTGCAAAAACCTGCTCCGGTCATTGACTACCAACCCGGCAGTCTGCGTGACGACTTCGATTTCGGTTCGGTATTACTGTTCAATGCCAACACATTCAAGGAAGCGATAAAAGATACGGAAGAGGAATATCAATATGCAGGCTTGTATGATTTGAGACTTAAAACATCCCAAAAGAGCAGACTGGTATATATCAACGAATATCTATATACCGAAGTAGAAAGCGACAAGCGAAAAAGCGGTGAGAAGCAGTTCGATTATGTAGACCCTAAAAACCGTCAGGTACAGATTGAAATGGAACAGGCATGCACCGAGCATTTGAAAGCAATCGGCGGATATCTTTATCCCAACTTCTGTCCCGTAGACTTCTCTTCCCATACTTTTGAATATGAAGCTTCTGTTATTATACCTGTACGCAACCGCATTCGCACAATCAAAGATGCCGTATGCTCGGCACTGAACCAGCAAACGACCTTTCCGTTCAATGTCATTGTCATCGACAACCATTCGACAGACGGAACCTGTGAAGCTCTACGTGAACTTAGTTCGGACAAGCGGCTGATTCACGTCATTCCCGAAAGAGATGATCTCGGTATAGGCGGATGTTGGAATGTAGGTATCCATCACGAGAAATGCGGAAAATTTGCCGTCCAACTGGATAGCGACGACGTGTATAAAGACGAACATACGCTGCAAATTATGGTTAATGCTTTCTATGAACAGAATTGCGCGATGGTTATCGGCACTTACATGATGACGGACTTCAACATGAACGAGATAGCTCCCGGCATCATCGACCATAAAGAATGGACACCCGATAACGGACGGAATAACGCCTTGCGCATTAATGGACTGGGAGCACCGAGAGCTTTTTATACTCCTATTCTTCGGGAAATCAATGTGCCGAACACAAGTTACGGAGAGGACTATGCACTCGGCCTGAGAATCTCACACGACTATCAAATCGGGCGGGTGTACGATGTCGTCTACCTCTGTCGCCGTTGGGAAGGTAATTCGGATGCCGCGTTGCCTGTTGAGAAAGTCAATCGGAATAATCTATACAAAGACCGGCTCCGTACGTGGGAATTGGAACAGCGCATCCTGCAACAAAAAACGACATTAGAGAATTTTCAGCAGGAAATCGAACAGTTATTCCAAAAGCAGACCCTTTCATGGGAACTTGCCAAAGAGAATTATCGGACATTGGAACAATATAAAAAGCAAAAAAGAGATCTCTCCAAATGGATAGGCAAGACCCTCATAGAAGCAGGTGCGTTCCTTAACCCGAAACGTATTCTTTCGGCTACGGCACAAACAGATACTGCCTCTGTTCACTCACGACCTTGTTTCCTCTGCCAGAAAAACCGTCCGCAAGAACAAGAATTCCTCAGCTATAAGAATTATCAGATACTGGTCAACCCCTACCCCGTATTTAAACACCACTTCACCATCGCGGACAAAGAACACCGCCCACAATCCATAGCAGGATATTTTGATGACATGATAGAATTTACCGACATCATGAGAGAGTACTTCCTCATGTATAACGGGCCGGAATGTGGTGCTTCCGCTCCCGATCATGCCCATTTTCAAGCCTGTACAAAAGAAGAATATATGGCTGGAATTTCTTACGATCTCTCCAACGATTGTACGGATTTAATAGACGACGATCAGTTACAAATAAATTATGTATGCGCACCGGCCAGCTTAATCAATGTTCAAGCGGATAGTAAGGAAACAATGTCAAAGACCTTTCATTTGATTTACGACATTTTATCCGCCGATAGCAACGGCAAGGAACCCATGATGAATATTCTTGCCTGGTATGGCTCGGAATGCACCAAAGATTTTTTGGGAGATAACTACGAAGACGAACTTGAAACCGCAACCAGATACCCTTACAAATGCTGCATCTTCTTACGCAGCAAACACCGTCCTGACTGCTATTTCGCAAAAGGAAACGAACAAATTCTCATCAGTCCTGCTATTGCTGAAATGAACGGCATATTCCCTATAGTACGCGAAGAGGATATGGAGAAACTAACTTCTGAAAAGGTATATGATATCTATCAGGAAATATCCATATCGAAAGAAAAGCTGCAAGAAATAACAGAACGTATTAAAGCCGCATTATGACAGAGCCGCAAATAGCAGTTGGCATTCTTTCCGGAAAAGAGATTAACTTCTCTTTCCCGTCTTTCCCGGGAAAATTTATCTCTTCGGATGGAATGGCTATTTCCGGAATACAGCAAGCCGTTTATCGAAATGGGAAAGTCTGTTGGCAAGAAAAAGAGTATGACGAGCTTTCCTTTAGTCCTCAACAGGATATTACGTTCCAACAGGATATCATACCCCAACAAGATATCACTCCCCAACAGGATACTTCTTCTTTCTTTGAACTGCAAGACGTAACCATTGGCATCAACTTCCATTGGGAACGTAAAGAAGTGCAAAGGTTCAAAGGTGAACTGAAGATTATCGTTGAAGATGACAAGCTAACCGCCATCAATATAATTTCTATCGAAGATTATCTCACCAGCGTGATTTCATCAGAAATGAGCGCAACAGCCTCTTTAGAGCTGTTGAAAGCACATGCAGTTATCTCCCGAAGCTGGCTGTTGAATAAATTAAAAATTGAGAATGAAAAATTAAAAAATAAGATGCAACCGGACAGCGCAGCCATTTCTCAATTCTCAATTCTCAATTCTCAATTTATCAAATGGTACGACCATGAAGCCCACAAGAACTTTGATGTATGTGCCGACGACCATTGCCAGCGTTATCAAGGAATTACACGTGCCTCAACTCCGCAGGCTGTTGAGGCTGTTTCCGCGACACGGGGTGAAGTACTTATGTATGAAGGAAAGATTTGTGACGCCCGCTTTTCCAAATGTTGTGGCGGCGCTTTTGAAGAATTCCAGAACTGCTGGGAGAATGTAAGGCATCCCTATCTTATCGGACAGCGGGACAGCCAAACAGCAAACAAACTTCCTGACCTGACCGTAGAAGCTGAAGCTGACAAGTGGATACGCACTTCGCCCGTCGCATTCTGCAACACACAGGACAAGAAGATTCTCAGTCAGGTTTTAAATAACTACGACCAGGAGACTGCCGACTTCTATCGTTGGAAAGTAAGCTATTCCCAAGAAGAACTGTCCGAATTGATTCACAAACGCTCGGGTATTGATTTCGGGAAGATTATAGATTTAATTCCCGTAGAAAGGGGAACGTCCGGTCGTATCGTCCGACTGAAGATAGTAGGTACGTTACGCACACTCACCATCGGAAAAGAGTTGGAAATACGCCGCACGCTATCGACTTCTCATCTTTATAGTTCTGCTTTCGTTGTGGATAAGGAATACAAAGAAGAAGAGCAAGAAATCCCTTCCCGCTTTATCCTCACCGGTGCCGGATGGGGACATGGAGTGGGGCTTTGCCAGATTGGTGCTGCCGTAATGGGAGAACAAGGTTATAAATACGAAGAGATACTATCTCACTACTACCCCGGTAGTATGATTGAGAGACAATATAAATAAAATCAGACTGATGCTATGACAACGCCAACCATAAACAAAAATCCCTGGAGCTGGATTCCAACCCTCTACTTTGCAGAAGGGCTGCCCTATGTAGCGGTAATGACTATTGCCGTCATCATGTACAAGCGCCTGGGATTGTCGAATACAGAAATAGCCTTATACACTTCCTGGCTTTATCTTCCCTGGACTATCAAGCCTTTGTGGAGTCCTTTCGTTGATTTGGTAAAAACGAAGCGTGCCTGGGTTATTGCCATGCAAGGACTCATTGCTGCCGGATTTGCAGGGATAGCCTTTTTTATCCCTACGCCTCATTATGTGCAGTTCACTCTTGCCTTTTTCTGGCTGTTGGCGTTCAGTTCGGCTACGCATGACATCGCAGCGGACGGTTTCTATATGCTTGGGCTCAATAACAAAGAGCAATCTTTCTTTGTTGGTATCCGAAATACATTCTACCGGCTTGCCAATATCTTCGGACAAGGTATTCTTGTGATGCTGGCAGGTTGGTTGGAGACGTCACAAAACAATATTCCCCTGGCATGGAGCATTACATTCTACTTTATGGCGGGATTATTTCTTGCCCTTACTATCTACCACCGCTTTATTCTCCCCCATCCCGCTTCCGACACTAAACGTCCGGGACTGACAGCGGGAAAGTTACTAGAAGATTTTCTCCTGACTTTCGTCACTTTCTTCAAGAAGAAGCATTTGGGACTTATGTTCTTTTTCCTGCTCACCTACCGGTTGGGAGAATCGCAATTAACCAAAATAGCCTCTCCTTTCCTGCTCGATACTACGGATAAAGGCGGGCTGGGATTATCGACGGCAACCGTCGGAATGATTTACGGTACGATAGGCGTTATAGCCCTGTTAGTCGGGGGAATTATCAGCGGCTTCCTTGTGTCACGCGACGGATTCAAGAAATGGATACTCCCCATGGCACTGGCTATCAACCTGCCGGATATTTTATACGTATGGATGGCTGCCACCACTCCGGATAATCCCCTGTTTATATCCATCTGTGTAGCTATCGAACAACTGGGCTACGGTTTCGGCTTCACAGCTTATATGCTTTATCTGATTTATATTGCGGAAGGTGAGCACAAGACTGCCCATTATGCTATCGGAACGGGATTTATGGCACTGGGCATGATGATTCCGGGAATGCCCGCAGGCTGGATACAGGAACACACCAGCTACACCAGCTTCTTTATCTGGGTATGTATCTGTACCATACCCGGCATTATCGCTTCATTAATGATTCGCAACCGACTGGACGATTCTTTTGGAAAGAAACAATAAACAATTTACTTAATAACTTAACACATTAACAAGTAACAGTCATGAATGTAACAAGTAACAAACGCCTGCTGGCACTCGATGTAATGCGGGGCATTACCATCGCAGGAATGATTCTGGTGAATAATCCAGGGTCTTGGGGATACGTATATCCCCCTCTTAAACATGCTCAATGGAACGGTCTTACCCCCACAGACCTGGTTTTCCCTTTCTTCATGTTTATCATGGGAATCTCTACTTACATCTCACTCAGAAAGTATAACTTCACGTTCAGTACCCCCGCTGCCCTGAAGATTATCAAAAGAACAATTGTCATTTTCCTTATCGGAATAGCCATCAACTGGTTTGCCTTGCTTTGCTACCACCACGACCCGCTTCCTTTTGCCCAAATCCGGGTATTGGGAGTAATGCAACGGCTTGCCCTTTGCTACGGAGCGTCCGCATTAATTGCCTTGCTTATCAAACACAAGTATATCCCCTATCTGATTTTTGTATTATTGGCAGGTTACTTTATCATTCTTATCACCGGCAACGGCTTTGCCTACAACGAAACGAACATTCTTTCCATTGTAGACCGGAGCATCTTGGGAGACGCGCATATGTATCAAGACAACCACATTGACCCGGAAGGACTTCTCAGCACTATCCCTTCCATCGCACACGTACTGATAGGTTTCTGCGTCGGTAAACTATTGATGGAAGTCAAAGACATTCGCGAAAAACTCGAACGACTCTTCCTTATCGGAACTATCCTCACTTTCGCTGGTTTCCTGCTCAGCTACGGATGCCCGTTCAACAAAAAGATATGGTCACCGACTTTTGTCCTGGTCACTTGCGGACTGGGCTCGAGCCTGTTGGCTTTGCTTGTCTGGATTATCGACCTGAAAGGGTACAAGAAATGGAGCCATTTCTTCGAATCTTTCGGAGTGAATCCGCTCTTTATCTATGTGCTGGCAGATGTTCTCGCCATCCTGCTAGGCGTCATAACCGTTACTTGCCAGGGAGAAAGCACTTCCTTGCAGCAAGCCTTTTATGCCGGTACCCTGCAACCCATTTTCGGAAACGAAGGGGGGGCACTAGCTTTCGCCATACTGTTCGTCCTGCTCAACTGGGCAATAGGATATATACTATATAAAAAGAAAATATACATTAAGATATGATACTGATTGCAGACAGCGGTTCTACCAAGACCGACTGGTGTGTCGTACTCAACGACACACCTATCAAACGAATTGGAACGAAAGGGCTTAACCCTTTCTTCCAATCGGAAGAGGAAGTTCAACAAGAACTGACACATTCTCTCCTGCCACAACTACCGGAAGGGACGATTAACTCCGTCTATTTCTACGGTGCAGGTTGTACCCCCGAAAAAGCTCCTGTCATCCGGCGGGCTATTGCCGACAGTTTACCCATTGTCGGGAATATCAAAGCCTATTCGGATATGTTGGCTGCCGCCCGCGGGTTATGCGGACACGAGGCAGGCATTGTCTGTATTCTGGGAACCGGTTCCAACTCCTGCTTTTACAATGGAGAAGAGATTGTCAATAACGTCTCACCGCTAGGATTTATCTTAGGCGACGAGGGAAGTGGCGCAGTACTGGGGAAATTATTAGTAGGTGATATTCTGAAAAATCAGCTCTCACCTGCCGTAAAGGAAGCGTTTCTCAAACAATTCGACTTGACAGCTCCCGAAATCATCGACCGGGTTTACCGTCAGCCTTTCCCGAACCGCTTTCTGGCAAGCCTTTCTCCTTTCATTGCCCAGCATCTGGAAGAACCGGGTATCCGTCAATTAGTCCTCAATAGTTTCATCGCTTTCCTGCGAAGAAATGTGATGCAATATGACTATGCACAGTATCCGGCACATTTCATCGGTTCGGTAGCTCATTGCTACAAGGAGATATTGCAGGAAGCCGCACGGGAAACGGGAATCAGCATCGGTAAGATTCTCCAAAGTCCGATGGAAGGATTAATCCGATACCATACCGCTCTGCCCAATCAATTTAGTTTATAATTAGTAGCTTATAATTAGTAAATTGTAATCATTCCAACCCTATGCAGATAACCGAACAAGCGTCCCTCTACGATGATTTAGAAAAAAAGTCTGTACGAGAAATACTAGAAGATATCAATCGTGAAGACCAAAAGGTGGCATTAGCTGTAAAAAAGAGCATCCCGCAGATTGAACAGCTTGTCAGTCTGATTGTCCCCCGTATGAAGCAGGGCGGACGCATCTTTTATATGGGTGCAGGAACAAGCGGTCGTTTGGGAGTACTGGATGCTTCGGAGATACCACCGACATTCGGCATGCCGCCTACCTGGATTATCGGCTTGATAGCCGGTGGAGACACCGCTCTGCGTAATCCGGTGGAAGGTGCCGAGGACGATATGAACCGGGGATGGGAAGAGCTTACCGAACATCAGATTAATGATAAGGATACCGTAATCGGCATCGCTGCTTCCGGCACTACGCCTTATGTTATCGGTGCTTTGCGGGAAGCCCGCAAACATGGTATCCTGACAGGTTGTATCACCAGCAATCCCGATTCTCCGATGGCGGCAGAAGCGGACGTCGCCATCGAAATGATTGTCGGGCCGGAATATGTGACGGGAAGTTCACGGATGAAATCAGGCACCGGACAGAAGATGATTCTGAATATGATTAGTACTTCGGTGATGATTCAACTCGGACGGGTGAAGGGGAATAAGATGGTGAATATGCAGTTGAGTAATCAGAAGTTAGTGGAAAGAGGAACCCGGATGATTATGGAAGAACTGGGGTTAGACCATGGGCATGCGCAAAAGTTGTTATTGCTTCATGGTTCGGTAAAGAAGGCGATTGACGCATACAATTCAATATCCAAATTATAAAGTAATTGCTATTATCCTTTACCGGCATATAGACACACTGAACGGGCATCTATATATTATCGGCATGAAGGTAATAGCAATTACTTATTTATGGGATAAACCGTTTATCAGTCTTGTCCGTCAGTCAGATGAAAATCTAGTACTTTTACAGTACCCGGCTTTGACTTAGTCAGATAGATTGCCTTAATTTTGCGCATTCCGTCAAATTCCACTTTTATCTGGTCTTTCCCCATATTAATCTGACCTAGTTTTACATCTTCCTCTTCACCGTCATTATCATAGATAATATGAAGTTCGACACGTGAATCCGTCGGTTCAATCTCTAATACCATATGGGTATAAGCCGACAAGTCGGTTTTAAAACCTTTGTTATTCCATCCGAAACGTCCGTACCCTTTGTCATAAGTAATCGTTTGAGCTCCGTTGTTCCCTTTCGTATAGTACCCATAACTGCGAGGAAAAATCTTTACCGGCTCTTTCTTTGCCTGAATAGAAAGAACTGCACACATACAAATCAAAAGAATAATTACCTTTTTCATATACAACTTATTTAATTAATTAGACATTTATACTATCACCGGCTGTTCCTCTCATTCCAGTAACAACTGATATACATAGTTATTTAACTCCAGATTGTTTGCCTTTTCAACAAGTTCCTGCAAACTTTCAACTTTCTGATGCCTGACCTTCATATCCTTCAATGTGACATTCCGGATAAAAGCCTCGTCATCCTTACCTTCAAAGCGCACTTTTACGCCATCCATGCCATTCCAAACATCCACATCGGATATTTTTATATCAGATATTGTACTAGTACAAGGAACCGCGTCCCGGTTCATCAGCCGGAAATCTATCAAACGATAGCCACCGGACAATTTATAAAACCCTTCAATAACAATGTTCTCAAACCGGACATTACTGATTTGAGAACCGTCTTTAGCATCAATCACAATCGAGCGCTGCGCACTTACAATATCAATATTACGGAAAACGACCTCATTTATCCGGTGTACGAAAGTCTCTGTTCCTATTTTCACCCCTGACGAATTGGTTACGGTCAATACTCCGTCATACAAGATATCTTCCGTATCATACTCCAAACGCCTGTCACGCCCTTTCACCACACAATTATCATCACCGCCATAGATTACTGCATTGCGCAGCGAACAATGTAACGAAGAATCAAAAACAATTCCGTCCGTATTAGTCCAGTCACGTTCCGGACGGTCATTAAGAACCTTTATATTTTCCATCCTTACCTCGCGCGAACGAAAAATACGTGTGTTCCAAAATACAGGGTCACGAAGTACCACCCCATCGAAATACAGATTCTGACAATCAGAAGCAAACATCAAATAAATCTCTGTCGCATAATTAACGGGCTTTCCTCCTTCGGGAACCGATTCTCCAGGTTTTCTCCGTAATCCCGACCAAGCCGCACCATCAATCGTACCATTGCCAATCATTCGGAAATTACTGACTCCCGCCAAACGGATTAAAGAACCACACGCGGCGGCATTTGTCCCGTATTCCTTCTCACGAATATAATCACTCTCAACCGTACTTCCTATGATAAGCGCCCCGTCCGATAAGAAAACTGTCATATTACTACGCATCTGCAAAGTACCGGTACGGTAAATCCCATCCGGGAAATAAAGGACTGCCTGTTGTCTCGCCGCTTCATCTATCGCTTGTTGCAATACGGCTGTCTGCACTGTTTCCCCCGTAATGTCCGAAACGTAATCCGTCACATTGATTATCTTTTTGTTTGCTATCTGAGCCCGATAATCAACTTGTGGATTTATTAAGAGAAACAAATCCTCCAAGTCATTGATTCTCACTAAAAAATATCCCGGTTCATTTACTGTAAATTGAAGCGTATTGCCTTCCGCACGACCTTGGATTCCCTTTCGCAACGGACTAATGGAATACCTGTTTATCGCCTCGTCAACTGTTATTTCAACCTGAAGTACCTCTTCTGACCGGATACTCAATTGTGCATAGTGGATAGGCACATCATAATGTCCCTTAGTCTCGACAAAGGCAGCCTGCCCATTGACTTTCATTGCAAATGTACCGCTCAAGGGAAAATCCCCCAAACGCGGGAACAACACTACCCCGCTCTCTTCTGTCTTGGTGTCTTCATCCGTCGCTCCGTCATCAGTAACAGATATTTCCTGTTCACTGCATGCACATGACAGAACAAGCCCGAAGACGAACAGCACCCGGCTCACTATTTTACTTCTATTAATTCTCATCTGGCACATACTATCTTTCGATTAATAAAGTGACCACGCTATAAGCTTCCACTTCTACCCCATCATCTAAATCAACCGTTGATTGAGCCATCTTCTTATTCGTCCCGGCAAGGGTTGTACCGGAGACTGTCACAACTTTAGTAATCTTGCCAGCCTTAAAAGGTAGATTCAGTTTCAAATCTTTCATTGCATTTGCCGACGAATTAACCAACATCACAGATATATTTCCATCCGCATCTTTATAGGCAGTGGCGGATATTCCCGAAACAATACTTTGGGGCAAGGTTGCTTTAACACGTGTCCGCCCGGTTGCATATTTTGCAAAATGAGACAGGAAATATCCCCGTGTAGTAACTTCACTTCGGACAGAACCACCGTCCCCATCTCCCAACATGCTATAGAAACGTCTCAGATACCACCATATATAGACATTAAAGCCTTTCTCCATACACTGGTTCACTTCTTCCGCAAATGCAAGATTCTCCATTCTCAATGCCTCAGGACTTTTCAATGTCTTATCATCCCATGCTTTATTGAGCAAATGTTCAGTCATCCAATATTCCTTCCCTTTTTGCGAAACCAAATCGTACTCAGCCAGACCACCGCCATAAATATGCCCGCCAATACAATCCATATTTTCTGCAACCTGTGCATCATTCAGAAGCAGGTCTGTAAATGTATGGTTAAATTTTGAATGTTCGGCAGCCAGCAGTTTCACTCCGGTATTACGAAGCTCCGCACCATAGGCTTTCACAAAGTTATATATCTGTGCGGGCGACCATTGGCAACTCTCATAGTCTACATCAATATCCGGTTCGTTCTGAATGGAAAGTACATCAATGGCAGCATCATTATCTTTCATATACTGTACAAAACGTTTCAGATAAGCTGCATATCCCGCATAATCTTCCAGTTCTCCCTGCACGATGCTTTTGTTGGTTTTCAGTTCGGCAGGAGCCGTCCAGGGAGTAGCTAGAATTACCGCTCCCAACGATTTAGCTTTCCTTACCGTACCTGTTATCTGTTTCCAGTCCTTCTCACCATTAGGAGATATACGTATCCTCAACACATTATAGCCCAGTTGCCCACTCTCTTTCCCATAAAGGGTGGCCACCTCGCTATCAGACAAAGTAGAAGCCTGCCACTTGGTATTCATTCCACCGAAACCTATTATTTCCTGATATTCAATATCTGTATCAATAGAAAGAGTTTCATACGGGTCGATTTCTGTCTCCGGATTCTTATCCGGAGACTCTAATTTCTCATTACTTCCTCCGCAAGAAAGGAATAATAAGAAGACAAGTAATATATAAGTAAATCTATTCATAGGAAACACAGTTTACTCCCCTTTAACATATGGGACAATACGGAAATTACCAAAGCAGATACGGAAACCATCCATAGCTTCTCCACGAGACCAACTTGAATAATTAAAACGTCCGAAGATAAATGTAAACCGTCCATTCTCTGTACTTTCGGAAGCCTGCTTTACTGTTTTTCCTGCAACACTTGCCATTTCCGACAATGGGAAAGTAAATGTTTTCCAGCCTTTTGAAAAATCGACATCAACCGTTTTGTATTCATCACTCCAGCCTGTATGCCACGGAACAAATGTTATTTCATTATCGCCTTTGAAGGCAAAACGAAGAGCCCCCGCAGTCCAGTTGCAACTCATCCAGCAATCAAACTGAACAGCCAAATCATCACAATTAACAGTCCCGTCAAGAGCATTATTATCTAATAAATGCTGCCAGGCTTTCTGTACTTTGAAGGAATAATATCCGTTGTTATTCGTATCATCAGTACCATCGGCTTTATAATCAACAGTACCGTTGGCAGGAAAAGCACGGTATACTCCGGGGTTCTGCGGCCATTCACCTGAAACACCGACTTCCGCCGATAAATTACCGGAAATTCTCGTTCCCGCCTGATGCGTTCCCCAACTGTCACCACTAAACTTCTCGATAAACACATTACTGTGACAATTCAAATAACCATAAGAATATCCTATACCATTAATACCTTCCACCCGGATAGCTCCTGCAGTCTGGTCACCACCTACAGGTATCAGAACAGATAAGGTCTTATAATCACTGCCAACTGTCATTGTCTGCAAGTCAGCTTCCACCTCACCCGGGAACACCACCTTTTCTATGTCGATAAAGTTTTCTCCCAGTAATTCGATACGTTCTCCCGCTTTCGCCAACGTATGTGAAACCCGGTCAATCACCGGAGCAGCACCATTTCCCCTAAATTCAAAGTCAAGCGCAGCTTCTCCGAATTCCGATACAATCCGAATTTTATTTCTGGTTTCTTCATTCGTTACAGCCGAACCGACAGGCAAATCCTTAGGAAGTGTCAACAGGATATATTCCGGTGTAGTCTCGAAATCGGTCAATTCTTTGCCATTGCAATAGATACTCGTCACAGTCTCCAAATGTGTTCCAATCAGCCGGATTGTTTCTCCGCCTTTAGATTTAGTGATTACTTCCGACCCGTCGGCAGAACGCACGCCGGTGAATGTCGGCGGATTACCTTTAATGGTGAACGAATAAATAAATTTCTCTCCAAATTCGGTCTCCACTGTTATCGTATTCCGGTCGGAAGAATTAGTGACATTAGAGCCTAACGGAGTATCCTTCGGTATGTGCAATGTAATTCCTACGGCAGACTGCAAGATAAATTTTTCTGTGGTTGCCTTCCCGTTAAAATAAACAGCCGTTACAAAATCCAAACCTGCCCCCTGTATTTGAATCTTGCTGCCTAACTCCGCTTCGGTTACAGTACTTCCGGGAATAGATGCTTCTTCGTTTTCATACAAAGCAATGCCACTTACATTCAACGATTTACTGATAATGTTCAGTTCCGATGTAAACTCGTTTACATCGGTCACTACCCGAACCGTATTCTTCACCGTTTCGTCTGTCACCTGGTGTCCGATAGGAGTATTCTCCGGCACTACTGTTTCAATATATGTTTTGCCTATATTGGTGAAATGCTCTGAAGTCACCTCATATCCATTGAAGTAGACAGCGGAAGCCTTTTCCAAGTTATTCCCTTCTATCCGGACAGCCGTACCGACACGTACTTGTGCCACAGGAGCCCATAAATCATTGCTCTGCACGCGGATACTTTCAATCAGTACTTTATCAGAACCGGCATCCCGTTTGTTATATACATCATCGTCGCCGCACGATATCAGTCCCCCACTCATCATTATCAAGAGAGAGAACAACCAGCTATATTTCAAATATTGTATTGTTTTCATCATTTCTAAAGGTTAGTTATTATCATATGGCTTTTTGGAATAAGGCACTACACGGAAATTACCCACAAAAACCTGGCAATCCCGCATTGTTATTCCGGTATAGTAGGTTCCGCCAACCTGGAATTTGCCCACCTTGAACATAAACTTGCCCCCTTTATCACCAACAGCCTCTTTTACCTGCTTCACAGTCTTTCCCTTCACGTCCGTCATTTCAGATAAAGGCATAGTCAATGTTCTCCATCCTCTGAAGGTCACCGGAACAATCTCTCCGCTCTCTACCCATGACAATGTCGTCTGTCGGTAATTTCCGTTACTTTCAATCATTTCCCAACGGAAACAACCTGTCGTCCATGGAGTAGTGGCATAATAATCAAATTGAATAGCCAACTTGTCACAAAGTGTATTTTCCTTTATCAGCCCGTTGGAATTAGCCAGTACAATATCCCACATCTTGGCGGAATAAAGCCTGAAATTCCCTATCTCCTGATTATCATTCAATATAGGGTCGATGTCCGACGGCCCGTCTTTCGGGAAGCCTCTGTAACACTCCGGGTTTCCCGGTTCTCCATATGTTTCTTCCGGTAGTGGCGACTGCATGACAGCCGTCAGCATATTGCTATAATTATAAGCATCATCATCGCCCTGCTGGAATTTATTTATAAAGACACATTCTTTACAGTTCATATAATTATAAGAATAAGCGCCACCGCTTACACCTTCCACGCTAAGTTCTCCGGCTACCAAGTCACCACCTTCGGGAACATTCACCGTTATTGTCGTATAATCAGTATTCTCTGTAAACGCATCCGCTTCCACAACAATGCCACCCGGAAATGTCACTTTCTCTATCCCGCGAAGATTGGTTCCGTAGATTTTAATCTGTTCGCCGGCTTTCGCCAAGGTATGGGAAACTCCGGTTATTGCAGGCGTACCGCCCAAAATAGGAATCGGGTAAACAAAATCATCATACTTGGTCACAATACGTATCGTGTTCAGTTCTTCCTTATTCTTGACTTCCGAACCAATAGGGATGGATTTGGGCACGGTAAAAATAATCTGTGTATCAGTAATGAAGTTACTGTTTACTCCCGACACTAATGTACCATTGCAATAAACAGCTTTCGTCGTAGCAAATCCGCTACCCTCAATGCGTACCATCTCTCCCAGGCGTACCTTGGTCAGTTCCGTCTGTGTATCACCCACTTTCTGCGTACAGATACGGGCTACCGATACCCGGTCTTCATCCTGGCATGCCGACAAGCATACAACCAACATCAGCCCCAGCATGCAATTCTTTCCTATATATTTTAAAAGCTTCATTTAATTTCGATTTTAAAGGTTATTATTCTGCCGCAATATCAAAATGAACAGGTTCTTCCCTCAACAAAGGATTCATTGTCACTTCATTCAGCGGGTAAGGCAGCAACAGTTTATCTTCCGTTGCCGGTTTCGCTTCACGACCGTCCGAATCTCTCCACTTGAAGGTGGAGCCGTCATACGTATATTTATAACCTCTTTTCTGGTTATTCAGAAAGTCGAGTACCCATTCCTTATTCCAATATGCACGACGTACAATATCATACCAGAACTGTCCTTCCATTGCCAGTTCGCAACGACGTTCCGTCCAAATATCATCCAATGTCAGCCTGGTCAAGTCCGCCAAATTCTCATTCGGCTCTTCCGCGTTCTTATCACGGGCACGCTCACGGACATTATTGAAATAAAGCAAAGCCTTTTTGCCTTCTACGGTGGTAGCGTCAATCTCACTCTTTGTACCCAGTACCGCTTCCGCATAAAGCAAATAAACCTCCGCCAAACGCAACATAGGAGTAGCAAAGCCCGAATTTTCGGCTACCGCCCCACCGTCCGTATCTTTTGTACCACCAACGATATGCTTCTTCACGTTACACATGGAGCGTCCCGAAACCACCCACTTACCTGCATCGGTAGCAGTTCCGATATAATCATAAACAGCACCGTTATAGAAAAAAGTAGCCCGTTTACGGGACAGCTCACCCCGCTTATGTATCAGTTCGACAAACTCGGCAGACAGATAGCCGGAACCACCATAAGCTTTCAGGCCACCTAACATCTCCGTAGAATAACAAAGGTTAATCTGCATACGGTTTCCTACTCCGTAGACCGTGCTTCCCGGCACCCACTGAAGTGCAAACAAAGATTCCGAATTATTATTGTTCTGCACACGGAACAGTTGTTCATAATCTGCCATCAGCGAATATTGCGTACCTTCTTCACATACGGTCAAAGCGGCTTCCGCTGCTTTCCGGTAATAAACCTCGGGATTCGTTTCATACCGTTCCGGCGAGAAATTTCCACCACGGGCATAACATGCGGCAGTGATATATAAACGGGACAACATTCCCAACGCACTGTAACGTGTCAAGCGTCCGGGCTCGTCACTCTCAGGCAGATACGTTGCCGCGAATTCCATATCCTTCATTGCATACTGTAATACATCTTCGCGATGATTAGTGCGTACCACAAAGTTATTGGAGAGTTGCACCGGGTCTTCTATGATAGGGACATTCCCCCATATACTAGCCAGATACCAGTATGCCAAACCACGCATGAAACGCGCTTCCCCCTTACATGCATTCACCACTTTCGGGTCTACACCATAATCCAGCGCACGGTAGATATTATTCAGAATATGGTCTGACTGGCCAATCACCGAATAAAGTGCGTCCCAACCGTTTTCCAGGTCATCCGTGTTAGACGTTTCCATGAAACGGTTGAAGATTGCAGAAGCATAAGTAGCCAGGTCGACGTACATATTATTGGCACGCGAGTCGCCTATCTCCCACAGGAATTTACTGTTAAAGTCGAACCATACAGCATTATAGAGAGCCGCCGTCGCCGACCGGCAGTCATTTGCATTCTTATAAAAAGTTTCATAAGTAAGCTCCTGTTTGGAAGTAACGTCCAAGAAATCGCTGCATCCGGCTCCCACTAATGAAAACAGACCTATTATCAGTATTTTTTCTATCTTTTTCATATTGCAATCGTCTTAATTAAAATCCTACATTGATACCAAAAGTATATACACGCGGAGAAGGATAACGTCCTGTATCAAAACCGTTCAGAAGAGCACTCTGGCTATAGTTCGAGTACTGGTCACGAGCCATCCCCACTTCCGGGTCGTATCCGGAATATTTAGTCAACGTGAACAGGTTGGATACATTGGCATACAGTTTGACCATACTAAGACCTATTTTGCTCACCCAACGTTTCGGGAAATTATAACTCAACGAAACATTCTGAAGACGAAGATAGGAACCGTCCTCTATGATACGGGTAGAGATGCGGTTGTTCTGATTCGGGTCGGCAGGCAGGATACGGTACATACGTTCCGCGCCACTTGCCACATAGTTATTATAAATGTTATCGGCCGAACCATTCGGGTCAATCAACGCAACCTTGGCATAATCCACAGCGGCACGCTTGGTTATATTATACATGCGCTCATTCGGATTGTCGACATTTACATTCAGCCAGTTCATGATGTCATTGCCATAAGAGAAAGTGAAATATAAGTTCAAATCGAAACCTTTATAAGAGAAAGTATTACCGAAACCACCGGTAAATTTAGGTAACGGATTGCCGATGATAGTCTGGTCTTTCTCGTCAATGACTCCATCATTATTCAAATCCTCAAAAATCAAGTCGCCTACCCATACTCCCTTTGTCTTGTCGACCGTCAACCCTTCCGGAAGAGCAATCTTGACATTTCCATTTTCATCATACAAATCGTAAGCGGAATTGATACGGCCGATACATTTGTAGCCATAGAACTGCCCGATGGGACTTCCAACTTGCGTACGGGTTACGATACGGTCTTTACCACCGGTCTGATAAGTTTTGTCCACAAAGGCATTTGCCGTATTCAGGCTAAGCACCTTATTTCTGTTCAGCGTAAAGACCAGACTGCTTCTCCACTGGAAATTGCGTTTACTGATATTGACCGTATTCAAAGTCAGTTCAACACCTTTATTTTCCAATGAGCCTACATTATCCCACGGAGCTTGGGTCGTAACGTTTATTGTTCCGTTGGTTCCGGTCGTTCCCGGCAAAGAAAGAATCAGAAGCAGGTCATCCGTTTTCTTGTAGTACCAGTCGGCGATAAATTCTACCCGGTTGTTGAATAAAGCAATGTCCAGTCCGACATTAAAAGATTTCGTCGTCTCCCAAGTAATGTCCTCATTCGGGATACGTGAGAGCATATTACCATTTCCCCAAATCGTAGGAATGGTCTTTAAGACCGATGTATAGGCAAATTGAGATACATTGGAGTTACCGACATGCCCGTAACCCGCACGCAGTTTCAGATTGCTGACCCAGTCTACGCTTTTCATAAACTTCTCCTTATTGATACGCCAGGCGGCAGAAACAGAAGGGAAACAGCCCCAGCGATGTCCATCGCCAAAATTAGAAGAGCCGTCATAACGGAGAGTGGCAGTCAGCAAATAACGCTCCATCAGTGAATAATTCAGACGGCCGAAGAAAGAAAGGAACGCGCTCCTTCCTGTATAGCCGCTATTCTCGGCTGTCAACGCATCTCCCGCACTCAAATCCGGCAGGCTTCCGTCCTCGCCATTCAATCGTTTGCCATATAGGCGGTTACTTTCACGTTCGGTCATTTCATGTCCCAGCATCAGGTTGATACTTTGACGCTTCGTCGGCTTATAGCTGAAATTCATCTGATTACGCCATGCCCAATAATAGGTATTCTGCATGGTTTCTTCACGGGAAGCTTCCGAGTTCTGGCTCCAAGCATTGAACCAATAAGTGGGTACAAAGCTGTGTGTCTCGTCTGAGTTGATGCTAGCCGAGAATTCGGTTTTGAAGTTAAACCATTTCACGGGAGCTACCGTAGCGTAGACATTCGCACGAACAGAGAGTTTACGGTTATTCTTGTCCGATAAACGGGAAACTGCCAATGGATTGGACAAGTCGTTGTCCTGCTCCTCCGGAGCTGCATACGAACCATCCAAATTAGTGACGGGTATATTCGGTTTCTGACGTACAGCACTGTTTATCAGGTTCCAGTCGGCAATTGTTACTGTTTGCGTAGTACGCGACAATGTGGTTCGTCCGCCAATTTTCAACCATTTGCGCACCTGTGAGTCCATTCCTGCCGTCAGGGTAATACGGTCAAAATCCGAGCCGCTGGCAATACCGTCCTGCGTCAGGTAGTTGCCGGAAAGCTTATAGGTTGTCCCTTTCGAGCCGCCGGACATATTGAAATTATAATTCTGCATGGAAGCGGGGCGGAAAATAGCTTGCTGCCAGTTTGTTCCCTTACCCAAAGTAGAGGGGTCGGCAAACAGGCTGCTCTTGCCATATCCCAAGGCATCGTAAATATCGTTACTGTGATAAGCAAATTCGCGCAAGTCAGCCACTTCAATCTCACGGGGCAAGTACTGGATGCCATATTGTGCTTCAACATTAATTTTAGCTTTTCCTTCTTTACCGCTTTTGGTAGTGATAATGATAACACCATTAGCGCCCTGCGCACCATAGATAGCAGTAGCGGAAGCATCTTTCAATATCTCCATTGATTCAATATCCAACGGATTAATGGAAGACAGCGCGTTATCCGTCTGCGTTCCGGTATCTCCACTGATTGTAACTCCGTCAATCACATAAATAGGTTCATTCGTACTATTGATGGAGTTCAAGCCGCGAATCTGGATGGAAGACCCACCACCGGGAATACCGGAATTCTGCGTCATCTGCACACCGGCAGCACGGCCTTGCAATACCTGGTCGATGGAAGTAGGATTCATCTGCTCGATAGCTTCCGAACTTACAGAGACAACTGCGCCTGTCAAGTCCGAACGTTTCATCGTACCATACCCGATAGCTACTACTTCATCCAAAGCCACTGCATCATCATGCATGGTTACGTTAATCGTCTTTTTATCAGCCACCTTCACCGACACTTTTTTCATACCTACAAAAGAGAATTCAATGGTCTGTCCTGATTTGACCGCAATCGAATAACGACCGTCCAAATCTGTGACCGTTCCGGTAGACGTTCCTTTCACCATGACGCTGGCTCCAATCACCGGTTCGCCTTCAGAATCGGTAACCGTACCTGTCACACGGGAGATTTGCTGTAATTCTTCTACCACTTCAAATTCCTCTGCTGCCACCATATCTATAGGGTATGCGGAAAGCCCCAGCACGCATATTCCTATCAGAAAGCTGAACCAACGTCGAGCAGAACAAAAGAATCGTTGCTTTTCAATGTCATTTTTCATACTATAAAATTTATTATTAATAGATTACGTAAGGTCAATCAAAGAGTCTGTTGACTAAAAGACTTTTTCTGACTGATGCAAACTTACGCAACTTATCGCCGAAACACGTTCACCCGTGTTACATAAGCTAGAATGCCCGTTTCCACACTTTTTCAATCTGTTTCATTCAAGTTTCTAAAGGTAACGACAAGGCTTTCCATATGCTTTCCGACGCTTAATCCGCCACTTATTTATTGTTTTCCACACCTGCGATATAGTCTGTCGGAGACACTCCGTAGAACTTCTTGAAGGCAGTAGAGAAATGCGTATGGTTGGTAAAACCAACCGCATAAGCGACCTGGGAAATATTCATTTTCTTATCTTTGAGTAGTATGGCAGCTTGTTTCAACCGTATATTCCGGATAAACTCACTGGCAGGGATTCCGGTCAGTTCTTTCAGCCGCCGATGAAGTTGCACACGGCTCAGCCCGACTTGTTCCGCCAGCATTTCCACATTCAGTTCCGAGTCGTCCAGATGACCGTTCACCACTTTCATGACGCGCTCCATCAGAATCTCGTCAGTAGATTTCACTTCTACGGATTTCACTTTATCTTCCTGGTCTTGCGCACCGGAGAACTTGCCTTTCAACAACATACGGTTGGCTATCAGACTGGAAATCATAGTCGTCAGTTCTTCCACGACAAAAGGTTTTGTCAAGTAAGCGTCCGCTCCCTTATCCAGTCCTTGAATCCGGTCGGCATGTTCTGTTTTAGAGGTCAAGAGGATGACAGGTATATGGCTGGTGTTGCCATTACCCTTCAACTTCCGAACCAATGTAAAGCCGTCCATCTCCGGCATCACCACATCCGAAACAATCACATCCGGCTGTTGCTTCAATGCTACCTGCAATCCTTCGGCACCATTTCCGCAAGCCAGCACACGATAGGTTCCACCTAATTCGGCTTGCAGGAACTCACGTACATCTTCATCATCGTCTACAATCAGCACTTTATAGTGCGTCTTGCTTCTGCCGGATTTCTTTTTTTCCGGTTCATCCATCAGTTCATAAGAGGGGGGTTGCAGGGCAACCCGGTTTGTAACCGAACGGTCTGCCATTTCTTCTTTCTTCAAATGAGCGTTCCCCAACGGAATACGAATGACAAAGCAACTTCCCGTACGGTCTTTCCGGTTGGAAGCCACAATCGTGCCATGATGCAGGCTCACCAACAACCGGCATAGATTAAGCCCGATACCAAAACCTATCGGCGCGGAAGCCAAATCGGCAGAAGCCTGATAGAAACGTTCGAATATCTTTTCCAACTTACTTTCATCAATTCCCTCCCCTGTATCGAGCACTGTGATTTCTGCGTAATTCCGAAGTGCGCCTGTCTCTTTCCTATTGGTTCCTGTTGCCAACCGGACGGTAATTTCTCCGTTATCAGGCGTATATTTAAAGGCATTGGAGAGAAGGTTCACCAATACTTTATCAAAATTATTCCGGTCAATCCATACAGGAAGCTCTTTCTGTTCATATTCAAATGTAAAACGGATATTACGTTTCCCGGACTGATAATCAAACGTCTGGAACAGGTCGTCAATGAATCCCACCAAGTCTGTCTCCGAACAGGATATGCGCATCTGTCCCTTGTCAATCTTACGGATGTCCAGCAACTGGTTTATCAAACTTATAATGCGATTGGCATTCTTATACATAGAACGCAGCGCTTTTGAAGTCGTTTCATCATAATCGCGTTTCAGCAATGATTCCAGCGGACTGATAATCATTGTCATCGGAGAACGGATTTCGTGGGAAATGTTGATAAAGAACTTCAATTTCTCTTCATTGATTTCTTCTCTCCGCTTTCTTTTCAACATATAGTAGATTTGCATGCCTATGGCAAGCAATAATAAGAAATAGCATATATAGGCAATGGTCGTCCGATACCAGGGCGGCGCTATATGAATATACACTTCCTTGACAGGAGTATATGCCCCGTTTTCACAGGCACGCACTTCCAGGGTATAATTGCCTGGAGACAAATGGCTGTAAGTTATCCGGTTCACCCCCGGCAGAGTGTTGTTCCATGACAGGCTTAATTCTTTCAACCGGTATTCATAATGAATATTTTCCGCCTCGCGGAAATCCATCGTCGAGAACTCGAATGTAAACGTGTTGTCTTCGTGAGACAGGTAGAAATCACGGGCATCCATCAGTATGCCGTCAATCACGGGATTCTTCCCCGAACGGGTTTGCGCAGTGACGGGGCGGTTGTCCAGATACATATTGGTAATCATCACTTCTTTATCAAACTCCGTAGGGCGAATCATGTTGGGGAAGAAATGAGTGATTCCATAATTTCCGCCGAAATAAATACGGTCTTCCTTATCGTGAAAATAGACACCGCGAGAAAATTCCTTGTCTATCAATCCATTGCCGGTATAGTAGTTGACGATTCGTTTTTCTCCCGTTTTTATCTGGTTTATGCCCCGGAATGTGCTGCACCAAATGTTCCCTTCCTTATCTTCCGCCAAGCCGCAAATTACATTATTCGAAAGCCCCTCTTCCGTAGAATACCGTTTGAACGTTTTCAGCATCCGGTTCCACACGTACAGCCCGTTATTAGTGCCCATCCATATATTCCCGCCACGGTCTTCCAGCAACGAATAGCACACGTGCCTGTCGAGAACGGAGTCTCCCTCTATCTTTATATAACGGTCGTTCCGGGCATCGTAGCAGCTTATCCCTTTATAGTTTCCCATCCATATCAGGTCTTTCGAATCACAAAGCAACACGTTTATCCAGCGGTTTTTCATCAGTCCTTTTGTTTCCGGTGCCGTTTCAGCAAGCTCCCAAACTTCCCCCGTAGAAAGGCGATAACCTTTCATACCCACTCCGAAAACGGATATATACAGATTTTTCCGGGAGTCTTCTACAATGCTCTTGATGCGTTGACCGTCAAACCGGGAAATAAACCGGGACTCTCCGGTACGGGTATTCAACATAGCCAGTCCATTGTAATAGGTTCCCACCCAAAAATTATGGTTGCTATCTTCAAACATCGAGACAACCGTCTGGGGAGTGGCAAAATGAGCGGTCACTTCTCCTGCCTCATCAAACTTGAACAGTCCGCCACCTTCCAGTCCGCCCCAGACAAAACCCTCGCTGTCACGGTACACAGAAGTGACAGTCCCGCCCTGCTCATATCCCTTTTCAGACAAGTCCCAAAAGCCAAACGACATCGGGCGATTGGGAATCATCAGCAGTCCTTTCTGAAAACATGCCAGCCATAGATTCTGACTGCGGTCTTCAATCATGGAAACGACTTTTGCCGTACCGATATTAAAGAACGGGCTATGGAGAGTTTCGACGGGAAATAACAGTTGTTTACCCCGGTCGATATAGAAAACGCCTTTTCCGTAGGTGCTGATATAAACCCTACCATCTTTATCAAGCGTCATGTCACGTATATCCAAATCCATTCCGTTATAGCTTTTAACTTGCACAAAGCGGTTGTCCGCCTCATCCAGTCTCATGACACTTCCTGCGACCACGACATACAAAGTCCCCTCTTTGTCTTCTATAATCACAGAAGCCGACTTACCGGGTAATTCCGGGACTGTATAGTTCTTTACCTCTTTCCGATCAGGATAAAGACAGACCAGCCCTTCCTTGTCCGTACTTATCCAAATACGGTTGAAACGGTCTTCATAAAGACGATTGATAGAATAAGTCCCGCATTTTTTGGTCAGTTCGTTCAAAGGACGGACTTTCTCATTCTGTACATCTACCGCGAAAATCCCCCGGCCGGAAGCCAGCAACCAAATTTCTCCCGTATGCAACTGATAGATTTGAATTACACTCGGAGACAAGTTTCCCTCGAAAGGAACGGTACGGAACGCATCCTTTTCGGGTACATAATATTGTAGTCCGCTACTGCACCCTACCCACAAACGATGGTCTTTATCCACCATCAGGCTACGGATTATATTATTCTGCAAAGAGGTCGTATCATTCTCCCGGTTCAGATATTGTGTAAACTGAACCCCATCGAATTTATTCAGCCCATATTCTGTTCCTACCCAGATAAAGCCACGGTTGTCCTGGCAGATTTTTGTAATCAGGTTGCAAGACAACTGCCCGGAATCATAGAAACGGGTATTCTCCGAAAGAAGCTGTTCGCAAAAAAGACAAAACACGAATAGTAATCCCAAATGTTTCTTCATAGCAATCAATCTGTTATAGTGAGTTCATGCTCGCAAAATAGAGAAGTTTTCCCGAATTACACAAATAGAAAAGGATGTTTTTTCTACGTTTCATGGGGCATATCACGGCGATGTAACAAATAGAAAACCATATGCAACATATAGAATAGCTGTAGTTACGTGGGACTATGGAATAGAATCAAATATTTCACTGATTATGGAGCGGATGCCTTACCTTTGCCATCAGAGAAAACAAATCGTGATTAACCATTTTATTTGTAAACCATGAAGAAGATATTTTTGTCATTGTGTCTGTCGGTCATCAGCCTTTCCGCTTTTTCCGCTGACCAATTTATCGTATTTAAACCGACAGCCAGTCACTTCCCGTTAATAGCGGAAGGAAAAACCTGTCCGATAAGAATAGATGCCAGCGAAGATAAAGGGGTGAGAATGGCAGTAGACAATCTGCAACAGGATTTATTCCGCATATGTGGCATCAAACCTGAAATAACTACGAATACAAACAGTAAACGTACTATTCTGATAGGAACCTGTCAGACACCCCTGATTCAACAACTATTGTCTTCCGGAAAACTGGATAAGAAAGAGCTGGAAGGTAAAAGGGAAAAATATCTTCTGCAAGTAGTCTCCTCTCCTTGTGAGGGAGTGGACGAAGCACTTGTCATCGCAGGCAGCGACAAGCGGGGAGCTATCTATGGTATCTACGAGCTCTCCAGACAAATGGGAGTATCTCCCTGGTATTGGTGGGCGGACGTGCCTGTCGCCAAACAAAAAAATGTATATGTAAAGCCCGGCATATATACCGACGGTGAACCCAAAGTGGAATATCGGGGTATCTTCCTAAACGATGAATGGCCTTGTCTGGGCAACTGGTCTAAAGAGAAATTCGGTGGATTCAACAGCAAATTCTATAAACATGTTTTCGAATTGGTATTACGCCTGAAGGGTAACTTTATGTGGCCTGCCATGTGGGGAAGCGCATTTTATGATGACGACCCGCAGAATGGGGCATTAGCCGACACCATGGGCATCGTGATGGGAACTTCCCACCACGAGCCGATGGCATTGGCACAACAGGACTGGAAACGCCGGGGCGAGGGAGCCTGGGATTATAACCACAATGCCAAAGGTTTACGTGATTTCTGGACGTATGGGATAGAGCGTGCCAAAGACTGGGAAACAGTTGTCACAATCGGTATGCGCGGAGATGGTGACGAACCGATGAGCGAGGGCTCCAATATTACCTTGTTAGAGAATATAGTCAAAGACCAACGCAAGATTATCGAGAAAGTAACAGGCAAAAAAGCTAAGGAGACTCCGCAGGTATGGGCTCTTTACAAAGAGGTACAGGATTATTATGACAAAGGGATGCGCGTTCCTGACGATGTCACATTGTTGTTGTGTGACGACAACTGGGGGAATGTGCGCAAACTCCCGGGACTGAACGAGAAGCCCCGTGCCGGCGGTTATGGCATGTATTACCATTTCGACTATGTAGGCGCTCCCCGCAATTCCAAATGGATTAATATCAGTCCCATACCACGCGTTTGGGAACAGATGAATCTGACTTATGAGTATGGTGTCCGTAAACTATGGATTGTGAATGTAGGCGACCTGAAGCCAATGGAATATCCCATCACCTTTTTCCTGGATATGGCCTGGAATCCTGAGAAATTCAATGCTGGGAATTTACAGCAACATGTAGAAGATTTCTGCGCACAACAGTTCGGACAAAAATACGCCAAAGAAGCGGCACGCATCCTTTCTCTTTATACAAAATACAACCGCCGGGTCACTCCCGAAATGTTGACTGCCAAGACTTATAGTTTCAACTATGGAGAATGGGAACGTGTAGTAAACGAATATAATACTTTGGCATTAGATGCTCACAATCTAGGGTTCTTATTATCTTCTGAATACAGGGATGCTTACGACCAACTTATTTCTTTCCCTGTTCAAGCCTGTGCTAATCTGTACAATATGTATTATGCTCAAGCAAAGAACCAAAAGCTAGCTGCCCAAAAGAACCCGGAAGCCAACGAATGGGCAGACAAGGTGGCAGCCTGCTTCCAACGGGATTCTATACTGACTGACTACTATCACAAAGTAATAGCAAACGGTAAATGGAATCATCTTATGAGCCAGACACATATCGGATATACTTCCTGGAACAATCCGGAGAAGCAGATAATGCCTAAAGTAATCCGTATCCCTGAACGTTCTACCGGTTATGTTTTTAAAGAGATTGACGGATATGTCTCCATCGAAGCCGAACATTTCACCCGTTCAATAGCTGAAGGAGAAACGAGCTGGAGTATTATTCCCGATTTCGGGAAAACACTATCGGGCATCACCACACTCCCTGTAACTAAGACACCGGAGAAAATGTACCTGGAATACGATATTGAAATGGAAAAGACAGGGAATGTAAGAGTAGAATTGCTACTTGCCCCTACACTCAATTTCAATGATAACAAAGGATTGAGTTATGCAGTTTGTTTTGATGGCGGCAAAGAACAAATCATTAATTTCAACGGGCACTATAATGGTGAGTTAGGTAAGTGGCAGGCAAATCCGATTATCGAATCCCGCTCCATTCATGAATTGAAGAAGAAAGGGAAACATACTTTACGCATCCGCCCGTTAGACCCGGGAATCGTGATTGAAAAGATTCTGATTCATGCAGGCGAATTGAAACCGAGCTATTTGGGAGCACCGGAAACATTAAAGAAATAACAGTAATTGAGGGGATACATCGTACATAACGACATATCCCCTTTTTCAGATTTAAACTCACACCAATCAAACATTTTGTAATAACCATTTCCAGGCCGGTACAATATTAATCTGCTTGTCTTCATAGGTGATTACTGCCTCTTCATCTTTCGTGACAATAAGCAAATTGTCACATCCAGTTGCCACGGAAGCTTCCCTTATGCCGGAAATCTCGCGTTCACGAGTATCTTCATTCGACATATCCCATGTCACTTGTATGAGCTGTACCACGCTATCTCCACGTTGAATTACAAAGTCACATTCGGTATCACCTTGATAATACGAAATCTTATCCGAAGGTAGTTTTATCCGATTCAACTGCATAAAAACCGTATTCTCCAAATTCTTTCCGTTATCATTGCTTTGAGGCATAAGCACTGCACTTCGCATACCATTATCTATGCAATAATACTTGTCGAGCGATTTCTGTTCCTTAACCAAAGAGCGGTCATACTTAGAAATACGAACGAACATAAAAATATCGCATATATAGTTCGCCCAAAGATATAAATCATCCTTGCCCACTTTCAAACCTTGCGACTTGATATCTTTGTATATACCATTGATTGATGTCGGTTTAGTGAGATTTGCCATAATACGCTTTACAAAGTACCTTACAACACCAATATTCGATATTTTATAATGCTCAGCCAAATCCTTCAGCAACATCGTATCAAAATATCCGTGCAACAATTTCAATTGTTCCGACTTTGACGGGGTCAACACGATTTCCGGAAATGCACTTTCCCGATTATACTCTTCAAAGGCAATTCTCAATCTAACCCTGTCCTGTTCAAGATAACTATTGGTATTAATCCCCGTGAAACGACAATATTCATTAAAAGAAAGCGGATAGGTCTCATATTCGAGTGGGTATCCCCTCAATGCCGAACTTAATTCCGTCGAAAGCATCGTAGCATTGCTTCCACATACATACATGTTTTTGCAATAGGTCTTATAGACTCGCAGTACAAAATACTCCCAATTCTTGATAAGCTGGATTTCATCAAAAAACATATATACATCTTTAATTGGTATATTCGGAAACATCTCCATATATGCAACAATAACCTCATCCAAATCTTCCGATGTCATACTTCTCAAACGCTCATCATCAAAGCCCAGCCACAAGATATTCTCTCGTGAAACTCCACTTTCTACAAGCATATTTATAGCAATCTCCATCAAAGTGGATTTACCGCAACGACGCACACCGGGAACAGTAATAATCTTCTTACGCTCTATCGGTAGCTTTATATCGCGCTCAATAACATCAAACGGAATTTCACTCTGCTTAATAGCAATAAGCGACTTAATAACATCTTTCCTCATAGTCTTTCCTTTTATTTAGGACAAAAATACAATTTTCTTTCCTAAATAAAAGGAATCTATATCTTTTTTCAATGCAGCTATCACAAAAACAGCAACCGGACAGCCTGTTGAAGGACAATGTGACATAGAAGATATAAAATGAAACTTACGGTAACACTGATTTCCGTTCAATAATGCTCGATGCAAATATCCGTACTGACTATAATAAGTTGCGCCACCTTATCCATATAGACAAAACCTTCGGTGAGAATGCCAGTGTGGTTCAGGAAATTATAGAGAAAGGTCCTACCACGGAGTTGAAAAGTATTACGTTAGTATTTCAAGGATGGAAACTTGTAAGAGTGGAAGAGGTGCGATATGGAAAGTTTGAAGTATAAAACAAAATCACACACCCATCAACCGACTAATAAAAGGCAAACAAATATAGAGAGCCGAATGCCAATATTCCCAAGTATGCCCTCCATCGCGCACACGAAACTGACAGGGGATATCAGCCTGCCTCATTGCACGATAAAATTCAATATTACGGTCGAGTAAGAAGTCATCGTCACCACAATCTACAAACCAAGCTACACTGCGCAGTTCATTCTTCCGTTCTTCATCTGCCCCGGTAACATATTTCACACAACTTTTTTCTATAACCGAACGAGTCAAAACTGCCAATTTACCATTTGGATCATTAAAGCGGGCGGCCCCTTCTTCCGGAATATCCATCAATGCACTCATAGCATAGACTGCACAGAAAAGTTCTGTATAGCGTTGCCCATAACAAGTAGCTCCGCCACCACCCATCGAAAGTCCTGCTATAGCCCGATGCTGTTTATCACCCATCACACGAAAACGTTTCTCTACATAGGGCAGAAACTCCGTAAAAAAGAATGTTTCATACGCCCAACCCGGCATATTGAAATACCCATTCTGAAAGATATTCGGATCTCCTCCCCCCGCATCGGGGCAGACTATTATCATTTCACGAGCTTCCCCACTGGCTGTAAGACAGTCCATCACATCCTTTACATGCCCGCGATTCATCCATACATCATTTTTCTCCCACATACCATGCAACAGGTAGAGAACAGGATACATTTTCTTTTTATCCTGTTCGAAACTCTTAGGAAGATAAACTGTATATGCACGCTTTGCTTTTAATACGTTACTGTAGAGCGTATCTGTCATCACTCTACTCTGATACTTCGTTTGTGCATACAACGACAAACAACAAACTGATACAATAAAAAATAAAATCAACTTCTTCATATTGCCAATTATCTGTTCTGAAAAAGGTTGCACAATCAATGTGACTGCCAATAGTATAAATGCATTCTTTACAGTAATCATGATTATTATAATGCATTTTATCAGTTATTCAAGACACTCGTTTGATGCTTCCACTTTTCAAACTTATATTGCAAAAATACTTCGTTCTCATACAAAAAGCAAAAAAAATCCACCCTCAATAAGCCGTATGTAACATACATCATAGTATTGGTAACACAACCACAGGGAGAAGCAACCTACAGACAAATAATCGGATACATATTTTATCTTTTGTAACACATAAATAATCTACCTTTGCAACAAATACATCCGACAATTTTATACAAAGACTATAATTATGAATAGAAACACACTCTTCCTGTTACTCCTGTTAACAAGTCATTTAGTTTCAGGACAAGATTTGAAACTTTGGTACAGCCAACCGGCACAGAACTGGTCGGAAGCTCTTCCTATCGGTAATTCCCGCCTTGGGGCGATGGTATATGGAGGAACCGAACGTGAAGAACTGCAACTTAATGAAGAAACGTTTTGGGCAGGCTCTCCTTATAACAATAATAACCCGAATGCAGTACATGTCCTGCCTATTGTGCGCAAACTGATATTTGAAGAAAGAAACCAGGAAGCACAAAGGCTCATCGATGCCAATTTTCTAACCCGGCAACACGGAATGAGCTATCTGACATTGGGAAATCTGTATCTGGAGTTCCCCGGACATAAGGATGCCTCCGACTTCTACCGCGACTTGAATCTGGAAAATGCAACAACTACTACCCGCTATCAAGTGAATGGTATAAACTACACCCGTACTACTTTCGCCTCATTCACGGATAATGTCATCATTATGCACATCAAGGCGAGTCGACCCAATGCATTAAATTTCAATGTGTCATACAACTGCCCATTGAAAAATGAGGTCAATGCTCAAAATGACAAACTGACTATCACCTGTCAAGGAAAAGAACAGGAAGGTATGAAAGCCGCACTACGCGCAGAATGTCAGGTTCAAGTGAAAACAGATGGCATTATCCACCCGGCAGGCAATATTCTTCAGATAGACGGTGGTACAGAAGCAACTCTTTACATATCGGCAGCTACAAACTACGTGAATTACCAGAATGTCAGCGCAGATGAATCCCGACGGACTTCTAATTATCTGAAAGAAGCAACACTCATTCCTTATGAAAAAGCTCTAAAAGACCATATCTCCTTCTATAAAAAACAATTCGACCGTGTCCAACTTCATTTGCCGTCAAGTGAGGCATCTCAAATAGAAACTCCCCAGCGAATTGAAAACTTCGGGAAAGGCAAAGACATGGCAATGGCAGCCTTGCTTTTCCAATATGGACGTTATCTGCTGATTTCTTCCTCACAGCCGGGAGGACAACCAGCCAATTTGCAAGGAATATGGAATAACAGCACATATGCCCCGTGGGATAGCAAGTACACAATTAATATTAATACAGAAATGAACTATTGGCCGGCAGAAGTCACCAATTTAAGTGAAACACATAGTCCACTATTCTCCATGTTGAAAAATTTATCTGTCACAGGAGCAGAAACAGCCCGAAACATGTATGATTGTAGGGGATGGATGGCGCATCATAATACTGATTTATGGCGAATTTGCGGAGTTGTAGACTTTGCCGCAGCCGGAATGTGGCCTAGTGGCGGTGCATGGTTAGCTCAACATATCTGGCAACATTATCTCTTTACCGGAGATAAAGAATTTCTAAAGGAATATTATCCGATACTGAAAGGAACCGCACAATTCTATATGGACTTTCTCGTGGAACATCCTACCTATAAATGGTTGGTAGTAGCTCCCTCCGTATCACCGGAACATGGTCCGATTACTGCCGGATGTACCATGGATAGCCAAATCGCTTTTGATGCGCTATATAATACTTTATTAGCTTCACAAATCGCGGGTGAAGCTCCTTCTTTCCAAGATTCTCTCAAACAAACACTAGAGAAACTTCCACCCATGCAAATTGGAAAACATAACCAATTGCAAGAATGGCTGGAAGACATCGATGATCCCAAAGATGAACACCGCCATATTTCACATTTGTATGGGCTATACCCCAGCAATCAAATCTCTCCGTACTCAAACCCTGAATTATTTCAAGCAGCAAGAAACACATTGCTACAACGCGGCGATAAAGCTACAGGTTGGAGTATCGGTTGGAAAGTCAATTTCTGGGCACGTATGCAGGATGGGAACCATGCCTTCCAAATTATCAAAAACATGATTCAACTATTACCTAATGATAATATGGTCAAAGAATATCCGAACGGACGTACTTATCCCAACATGCTGGATGCTCATCCACCTTTCCAAATCGATGGTAATTTCGGTTATACAGCCGGAGTAGCGGAAATGTTACTTCAAAGTCACGACGGTGCTGTACATCTATTGCCCGCATTGCCTGATGCATGGGAAGAAGGAAGTGTGAAAGGATTAGTAGCACGGGGCAATTTCACAGTTGATATGGATTGGAAAAATAATTTATTGAATAAAGCAACCATCCACTCCAATATAGGTGGCATCCTCCGTATCCGGTCTTATGTTCCACTGAAAGGAAAAGGCTTGAAACAAGCAGACAGAGAATGCCCAAATCCACTATTCACCGCCACTCCGGTTAAGAAACCTTTGATGGCTAAAGGACTGAAGCCTGAATCTCCTCAATTGCAAAAGGTATATGAATATGATATTGAGACAAAGGCCGGTAGAGCCTATGTCATAAATAGGTAGCATCTTTATCCATGTTACATTGTCCACCTTGTCTTGTTACAACATCAAACCAGAACCTCAGAAGCCATTTAAAATATTCCTCTTTTATTAGGTTATATTTAGGTTTTTAGCTTCTTTTGTACTACAAACATTGATCTGATGAACATGAAAAATGTATTAACCTTTCTATTACTATTATTTTCTTTGTTATGCAACGGGCAATCTCCCAAGTTATTTACTGCTGACAGAGAACTATCCAGTAGTCTGATTAATCATATGTATCAAGATCGGAACGGCTTCATCTGGATTGCGACAGAAGACGGGCTGAACCGTTACGACGGTGCAAAATTTACTATTTACAAACATGAACCCGCTAATGAGCATTCATTGGCCCATAGTTTTGTCCGTACTGTATTTGAAGATAGTAAAGGACATCTGCTTATCGGTACATATATGGGAGTTCAAATGTATGATCCCGCCACTGATAACTTTACCCCACTTGCAAAATGGGAAGATAATGGAGAAATATTTGAAAGCAACATCGTATCCATTATCGAAAGAAGAAATGGAGAAGTATGGATATCAGGCAATGTATTGTGCAAACTGAATATTAAAAACAACCAATTGACAGTTCAACAGATTAATGCTTCCATAACCTCACCGGGGTATATGATTGAAGACAGAAAGCTGAATATTTGGATGTCCAAAGGAGAAGAAGGATTATATCGGCTCGATCCAAAAAATCAGCTCTCCCTGTATTTGTCTAAAGACAACGGATACATCAACAGTATTTGTGAGGACCCACAGGGAAATATTTATGTAGGGAGTATGAGAAAAGGATTATTCGCCTACGATAAGAAATCCGATACTTTCGCACCCGTTGACTTCAAAGAAACAAAAGAACTTCCTGTCAGCTTCCTCTATTCCGCAAGCCCGAATGAATTATATATCGGGACTGACGGGAAAGGAATGAATATCTACAACAATAAGACTCATAGAATCTCTGAATATCGGTTCGACAACAGTTACTTTGACTCCAATAAATCAAAAATACATTCTATCCTAAAAGATAATTCCGGTAACTTATGGCTGGCTGTTTATCAGAAAGGGGTCATACAAATACCTGCCCGGACCAACAGTTTCAAGTATATAGGACACAAGTCCATGGACAAGAATATTATAGGTTCCAGTTGCATTACTTCATTTTGCAAGGACAATAATGGCATATTATGGGTAGGAACAGACAACGACGGTATTTACGCTCTCACAGAAAAGTTAGAACCCGCAAAACATTTCTCACATACCAATCATCCCAATTCAGTACCTTCAACTGTTATAAAACTATATGAAGATTCAGAAGATAACATTTGGATAGGTTCATTTATCAACGGTATGGGAAAACTGGACAAACGAACAGGACAATGTAGTTACCAGTACAAGCTAGTGGACAAGAACAATAACTATATACAACGTGTATATGACTTTGCAGAAGATAAAAACAAACGTCTTTGGGTTGCGACAATGGGATTCGGACTATTTTATTATGACCTCAAAACACAGAAGTTCACCTCTGTACAATCCAATTCTTCCTTGATAAATGAATGGATAGGTTGCCTGCACTATTCTGATGACAATAAATTATATGTAGGAACTTATGACGGAATGAACTGCATTGACCTTGATAGCCCTGATTTTCATAGCTACAAGATATTATCGCAGCACGTAATCTATTCAATTTATGAAGACAACCATGGAATTATATGGCTTGGAAGTTCCGAAGGGCTGTCAAGTTGGAACAAGGAGACTAAAGAAATAACGACCTATACCACCGCGGATGGATTGCCCAGCAACACAATATATGCAATACAAGGAGACGAGGATGATTTCCTGTGGATAAGCAGCAATGCGGGAATATCCCAATTTCAAAAGAAAAACAACAAATTCATCAATTATTATGTAGGTGACGGATTACAAGGGAATGAGTTCTACAAGAATGCCTCATTCAAAGATGAGCAGGGCACCATCTGGTTTGGAGGCATGAATGGCATCACCTACTTCAGCCCTCAAGACATTATCAATCCGGCAAAAATATGGAACATACGTATTACCGACTTTTTTCTGCATAACAATCCGGTCAGAAAAGGAATGAAATCCGGTATTCACAATATTATCAACTGCCCTGTATTTAATGCAAAAGAGTTTTATTTATCCTATAAAGACAATGTGTTCAGTATCGAGTTTGCAACTCTGGAGCTAAATGCCCCCGAACATATCAACTACCTTTATTCCATTAACAACGAAAAATGGATTAGCCTGCCCAAAGGTGTAAACCGTATCTCATTCAGCAATCTGAAACCCGGTACCTATAACTTTAAAATCAGAGCAAAAGACAACACTGTGTATTCAAATATAAAAGAAATTACCATCTTCATATCTCCTGCATGGTATGCTTCATGGTGGGCCAAAGTTATCTACTACTTATTATTACTGACCATTATATTTATCGTTATTCTTCAGATCAGACATCGGTACAGAATGCATCAGGAAATGCTGCAACATATCCATGCCGAACAAATCAATGAAGCAAAATTGCAGTTCTTTATCAACATCTCTCATGAGATACGCACTCCGATGTCTCTAATCATCAGCCCTCTACAGAAACTGATTAAGAATGAGGACAACAATGAACGCTTGAAAACATATCATATTATCTACAGAAATGCGGAACGTATTCTGAATCTTGTCAATCAACTAATGGATATTCGGAAAATTGATAAAGGACAAATGTTCCTGATGTTCCGGGAGACCAACATTATTCCTTTTATTGAGGATTTATGTACAACTTTCGGTCAACAGGCAAATACAAAAAATATCCAGCTACAACTTCATTGTACACTCCGGAAACTGAATGTATGGGTGGATACAACCAATTTTGACAAGATTATCCTGAATATTCTTTCCAACGCCTTCAAGTTTACTCCGGAAAAAGGGAACATAGATATCACGATCCGCACAGGAGAAGATAACACCCAACCTGAGCCCTTGAAACAATATGCCGAAATAATTATCTCGGATACCGGAACCGGTATTGACGAGAAGGAAAAGGAGCACATCTTCGAACGTTTCTATCAGATTCGCAACAGCCAGCACAATCCGAAAGGCGGCACGGGAATAGGATTACATCTTACCCGCTCACTAGTGGAATTGCACCACGGAATCATATTTGTAGAAAATAATAAAGAACAACCGGGCTGCCGGTTTATTATCCGGCTGCCATTGGGAAACAAGCATCTGCGTCCGGAAGAAGTAGATAACAATGAAAAAGGGACAACAATAGCCGCACCAGTAACTCCCGTCATTTCTCATGCTATAGAACAAGAGGAAGAAAGGAAAGGCAGGGTGAAAACGAAATATCATGTATTAATTGTTGAGGATGATGAAGAAATCCGGAATTATATAGCGAAGGAGTTCGGGGACAAATTCCATATCATGGAATGCTGTAATGGCAAAGAAGCACTGGAACTGATATTTAAAAAGACTCCGGATTTAGTCATCAGTGACATCATGATGCCTGAAATGGACGGACTTACCTTATGCAGAAAAATCAAACAGAATGTAAACCTCAACCATATCCCAGTCATTTTGCTTACCGCAAAAACAAGAGAAGAAGATAATCTGGAAGGTCTGAACACAGGAGCCGATGCTTATATCATGAAGCCATTCAATATCGAAATCCTGCAAAAGACAGCGGAAAATCTGATTAATACACGCCAACAGTTGCGCAAGGTATTTACAGGTCAACAGGATCAAGAGAACAAGGTTCAGAAACTGGAAGTGAAATCACCCGACGAAAAGTTGATGGAACGTGTCATGAAAGTGATTAATGAAAATATCAGCAACCCTAACTTAACGATAGAGACAATCACTACCGAAGTAGGTATCAGCCGCGTACATCTTCACAGGAAACTCAAGGAGCTCACCAACCAGACAACCCGTGACTTTATACGTAATATACGTTTAAAAGAAGCCGCTCGTTTATTGTCCGAAAAACAGCATACCATATCCGAAATAGCCATGTTAACAGGATTCACTGATCCTAACAATTTCTCGACAACATTCAAAGAACTGTATGGAATGCCGCCTTCAATGTATATGAAAGAGCAGTTGAGTAAAAAAGAAGAGTAACCCAACTGCTCTCTAGCATGTTTATCTGTTAAACTTGTACCAATCAAAGTTAAACAGTTTGCAGCCTTTACGTCCTTTGAATACAAAATAAATATCTTGTATTCCTGTGACCGGTTTTACAATATCAGTCTGCAATGTTTTCCAGCATTCCCAACCTCCCGTTGAAGGAATAGTCAGTTCCGCAATTAATGGTCCGCTTATACTGTCTGTACGTACTTCAAGTGTCCCGCCACGAAGGGCACTGGCAACGGTAGCAGTGAACCGTTTGGGAGATTTATTGCCGAAATCCACTTCACGTACCTTTATATAATCTCCATTATGAATTTCAGATATATATATACCGGTTTTCACATTTGGTTCGGACTTCACACCCTCGGAAAAAGCTATTGTTTCAGCTTCCACCCTTTCGTAAGGATTGAGCGTACCTACCGGTGACACCCCTTCCCGGGTAGCATTAATAATCGGGAAAGTGCCGTCAGCATTATACTTAAATTGCTCCACCGCTGCACTTCGCCCGAAGCCTCCACCACCCGGCAGCTTACCCGTATGATAGAAGAAATAAGAATTGCCTTTATAGTCTATCACTCCACAATGGTTAGTAAACGAGCCCGTATCTTGTAAAGGCATGATTTCTCCCATATACTTCCACGGACCAAGAGGTCCGTCACTCATGGAATAGGCAATATGTTCGGGTACACCTCCGGCAGCATAAAGAAGATAGTATTTTCCTTCCCGTTTATGAAGCCATGGACCTTCTGTATAAGTATCTTTATACTTAACACCTTTGACACGCTTTTCCGGATTGGGTGCACCAAAGCTTTCAACAGTCTGTTCCAGTTTGCCCACTTCACCTTTCAAAGAAATCATATCTTCATTCAATTCTGCATAATAGATATTCGGATTTCCCCAATACAGATAAGCACGACCGTCATCATCTATATATACGGTAGGATCTATATAATCCCAGCTCCCGTCATGAAGGGGTTTACCGATGGCATCCTTAAAAGGACCGACAGGCGTATCACCGACTGCCACACCGATCGCCATGGTATTGGTCAGTTTAGAGTGCAAACAGACATACCAGTAGAATTTACCATTACGCTCGATGCACTGTGCTGCCCAGGCACGATCGTCCGCCCAAGCAAATGATTCAATAGCAAGAGGAGAACCATGGTCAGTCCAGTTCACCATATCTTTGGTAGAATACACGCGCCATTCCTGCATCCAGAAAAAATCAGCCTTATCTTCATCATGTCCCGTATAGACATACAATGTGCCATCATGCACCATAGGGGCAGGATCTGAAGTATAGCAAGTTTGTACAATCGGATTTTGCGCAGATAAATGATATGGCAATATCCCTAAAAACAGCAATACTGCCGCAACTTGTTTAAGTTTCATATTCATATTATTTAATGTTTAAACAGGTTTGGAAGAAACTCTTTCAGGCAACGTCTCCAAGTCAACCATTCATGTCCCGTACCTTTCGATTCATAATAATCGACTTTGATTCCCAATTCGCGGAGTGATTCTACCATTTTCTTTGTTCCCATTTGTTCTTCCGTACCACAACCAAGAAAGAAATAATTCACCCTTTTATTGAACCCGTCCGCATCGGAAAATACTCCGTTAAAACAAGTTTTCATATCCAATCCGAAAATTGCTCCGCTAAAACTCCCTATATAAGAGAACTTGTCCAGGTGGGGCAGTGTAGTATTGAAAGTCTGGTGTCCTCCCCACGACAATCCTGCCATTGCACGATGTTCGCGGTCGGTCTTGGTGCGGAACGTACGATCTATCATAGGTATCAAGTCTTTCAGGATAACATCATAAAAAGTTGCGCCATACAGAGCCCGCTCTTCATTTATATCCTTTCCGGGACGCGGCCGGAACGGAGCTTCCACATCTCCGCTATCCATCACTACCAACATCGGCACGCACTTGCCGGATGCAATCAAATTATCCATAATGTGATTCATACGTCCTTGTGTGCTCCAGCCGGTTTCATCTTCTCCCATACCATGCTGCAAATATAGTACCGGATAACGCTTCTTCGGATGAGTTTCATACTCTGCCGGCGTATATACCATACACCGACGAAACTCTTTTTGTGTTTCCGAATAATACGTACAGGAACGAACTTGTCCGTGAGGTACTTGTTGAGGATGATAATAATCCCCCTCTTCACCTTCAGGGATTTCGATACCACTTGCCACACGGCAACAACCGAAGAACGTGTAACTGGAAGGATCTGTTACCGACACTCCGTCTGCTATCAGAAAATAATAATGGAATCCTACAGGTAGAGGATCGGTCGTTACCGTCCAGAGTCCTCCGGCATCTTTCCACATATCATACTTCTTTCCGCAACAATCCACTTGTAGTTTAGTAGCCTGCGGAGCATAGAAACGAAAATGAGCACGCCCCTCTTTATCCACCCGGGGATAGTCATATCCCGGAATATTAGTGGATGCCGGTTCGGTAGTAATTCCGGAGTTTGGTTCTTTCTCCAACAAAAGGAGTCGTTTCTCGGCATACCGCACTCCCAATTTTCTGTATCCTTCTGCCGTGAAATGCAAATTATCTTCTGCGGCAGGACAGCCCGAAGAAGGAATCACGTACGCAGTCGGAATCGCTTGCGGCAGCGTATTGATTATCTCATTCATGCTTGCACATCTACCATTCTGGTCGGCATGCACCACTTCTCCCGCCAGTAAGGGAACATCCTTTGCCTGAAGATTCAAATCCCTCAACAGATTCTCATAGACTCTCTTCACTTTTTGAGGCCACTCTTTATCACCGGTATTAGACTCGCCTTGATGTAAGAGGATACCTTTAATCACACCCGCTTTCTGTGCTTCTACAGCCAATTCCTTTAGTCTACGGTAAGGATTATTACCATACGCTTTCGCGGTATTTTTCAGCCATTCCGGTTGAGAGGCAATATGCTCTTCGCAATTCTCCTCATCAAACAGTTCAATCTTGCAACCACCTACAGCTACATTGATGACACCCACCTTCATATTATCAGGCAGCCTTTCCACCAATGTACGACCGAAATAATCGGCAGGCGTTAACCCTGTATGGCAACGTACCAATGGTGGAACAGCTTTATACCACTGTCCTTTGACACGTCCCAAAGACGGACAATCAACAGCCGCCATCATCAGAAAGCGTTCATTGACATTGCACGTATCCTGCGCTTCTATTTTTGCATTCCCTTCCATATTGGATTGTCCTAGACAAAGGTAAATATGGAAATTAGGGTCTTGTGCAAAGGCAAATATGCTTGCACATAACATACAACTCAATAAAATAATATTTTTCATCTTGTAACAAAACTGATATTATTATTCATCCATTTCGGCATACTCTTTAAACCAGTGATAAATAGCCCACGGGCACGCTTCCGGATCATTCAAAAAAGTATAGTTTCCCGGTTCACCCGCTACATCCTTAAAAGCAGCCAGTTCATGAGACTTTGTAGTAAAGAACAGCCAGGAAACATTGCCGGATTGATCGGCTATATATTTGAAATTAGCTCCAAAACCTTCGCCTTTCGCCACTCCCGTAATACTTTTCCCCCATGTTGCATCATATTTCTTCGGTGCCCAGTCTATCTCAGTCACCATGACAGGAGCAAAACTAGCCACCGGACCGACCTGCTTGTCCCAACCACGTTGGAAAGGTTCATATCCCCCTCCTGTAGAGGAGCCATTTCCTTCACCACTGTCCTGTTCGGCATCACTTCCATACCAGCCCGGATAACAGTGTACGGCAAAACCAATATTTTCTCCTTCGATACGATGGTCTTTATAGCCACTATACTGAGATTGCCAGCCCAATCCGGGTACCCAAATAATATTGTTACAAGCATTTCCACGTATTTTATCAACAATCGCCTGAAAATACTTTTGCATATTGATGAAGCAAGCATCACCGTCACCACCATATTTACCGTCTGTACCTTTTATATGAACGGGTTCATTAGCCAACTCGAACATAATTCCGGGATTATTCTTCACAACAGCATTCTGCGATACAATATCCCACACTTTCAGCAGAAACTCCTGATAAGAATCTCCCAACTCTAGACCTAGATACCTGTTATCTTCAGTATCACCTGCATGTGGACAAACTCCCGGCGGGCGCATCACCACATACATCCCTTTAGAAATAAAGTATTCCGCCATCGGGACAAATAACTCTTTCAGGTACTTCTTGAAACGTGTTTCCGAGAAACGTTCATGTCCTTCATAACGCACATAAGGCAACGTAGTATCATCACTCCAATAAGGATCCATATGCAGACGTACAAAGTTAAATTTCCATCCGGCAGCCAGTATTTTATCCACCATACTTTTGTTATAGCTAAGACAACTGCTTACATCATAATTACTCCATGCGTTGTTATTAAAATAAGGACTATAAGTCTGCGTAAATCCATGCAAGTTGACTATTTTTCCTTGTTCATTTTTCAGATAACGTCCCTCTACATGTAAAGGAACAACCAGCTTCGGAGAATCAGGATCATCATCCGATTTATCACCGCCGGTATCATCACCGGGTGTTGTCTCTTCTGTTTTCTTTTCGTTTTCCTCTTGCGGAATTTCATCCTTGGCACAAGCAGAAAACAGCAGACAAGACAAAGTTAATATACCTATTATTCTTTTCATAATTTCATCAATCTATTTAATTACATCTATTTAAAATAATAGCGGAGTTCTATCGAGAGACTCCGCTATCCGGACGAGCGTGCCTAATCTAAATCAGCATAAACTACATGATAGTTTTCTACCTCATTTATTTACTGGCAGTACCATTTTTCAAACCTTCAAGGAAACCGACATAGACAGGTTTGCGGTTGTAATTCAAATCCCACAGACCAATTGGCTGTCCTTTTCTCCAGAAGGAGTTTTCAGAAGGGCTGTCTGTCGGGCTCCAATGAGTGATGCCATATTGCTGTGCCACCGGAATAATCTCAAAGTATTTCTCAATAATGAACTGATAGAAATCAGACATATTCTGCTGCATTTCGTCTGTCAGATTCTCTGTCAGTATCGTTTCACCGGCTGCATCGACAATACCCATATCCAATTCTGTGATCTTTATGAGCTTACCGGTAGAAGCTAACAGGGTAAACATATTGATAATGGCGTTTTCCTTACTAGCCTGAGTAGCAGGACTCATATAGTAAGACACATGCATTTGAGTACCGATACCGTCCACCTTTGTTTCCCCGTCAGACTCCCAACGTTCGATCCAATGTATCAAGCTCTTTAACTTCTTATTCTGATCCCAGTCGGATTCCAGATTATAGTCGTTAATAAAAAGCTTCAACTCATCAGGGTTACCACCGGACTCCGCAAAATACTTACGCGCAAACTTAATCGGAATACGGGCGTAATCATCACCCAAATAATCCTGCCAATAGAAGTTTTCACCGGAGACACCATTATCATCTGTTTGAGAAGCTGACTGCAGATCGTAATAACCATCTCCATCCGAATCTTTTCCGGAAATAGGTTCATTCACGACATCCCATGCTTTAACATAACCACCGCAAGATTCCAACATACCTTTAATCCAACGTTCCAGTTCGTTCGTTAGGATTTCTTCTTTCTCTTCAGGAGTCAGAGGAATCGTATTACCCGATTTCTGCCAATATATAGACAAATCATCAATATAGATGGTACCGACATACTTCCCATAGTTAAAAAGAATACGAGTAGCCGCATCTCCCGTGCAGTTGGTAAATACAGTAACCTCTTCCCATTCTGTTGTAATTGGTATGGAAGGGAAGTCACCACGCCCGGCAAATCCGTCCGGTTTTTGAAAGGCCGCCCCAATGCTACCTGCTACACTGCCTTTAATCTTCATCTTTAAGAAATAGGTAGTCCCTTCTGTCAAAGGAGCTGAAAAATCATAGCCAGCCTGTGCTTCCCAAGAATTTACTTCCGACGGATTTGTCATTTGATGTATTCCGTCAATCACCTGCCGAGTCGAATTATTTCCCCAGCCCATCATAGCCGTCCCACTTGAAAAGTCATCCTCTAATATATATACATTAGTTAACACGGATCCACTTTCCTGAACCTCCTCTATACCATAGGCAAAATCAATCCAACTCGCTTTGCTCCATCGGGACAGATCTTTGCTTTCTTCGAAAGTAGAGTTCACAATCAAATTTTTTTCAGAGCCCACGGCAGTCAATGTTAAATCATCAAAATACAAATCACCGCCAAACAAACCGAAACAGAATCGTAACCTATCTATATCAGCAGAAGGCGTAAACGTAAATGTGTTAGTTGACCATTGCTCACCCGCTGAAAAGGTCCCTGCACCATATTGCGTGTCAGATCCATCTTTCTTCCCCGGCCAAAACGGAAAGGTTATAGCCGAAGAAGCCTTCATCCGCACACTTATGGTATATTCTTGATTTGCTATTAATGCTTCATCCAAATCATAATACAATTCCCAATCCCATACATTCGATTGAGGATTCGAAGTTTTTATATGAAGTGCGATTTCTGAACTTCCAGGATCCGGTTCCAGTTCTTTATCCGCAATCAGCCCATTCAAATAAGCATTTTGCTGTTGTGAATGCCAACAGAGCGTATGTCCGTAAATACTGATTCCCGTTTCTTTAGCAGTTTTCACAAACTTCTTGACTGTACCGAAATCCATATTCCCTTTGGCATCTACGCATGAGCTATATTTCATGGCATTACCAGCCGTCACGTCGTCATAGTTGTTGGCAGTCAAAGTATAAACCAAATCTTGCTTCAAGAAATCACTCACCGTGACCCCCGTTCCCAACTTGAAGTCGGGATGGGTGGTACGATTAATATATGTTTTCAAATCACCATATTCGTTCAAGTACTCATACTTTTTCAGACTCTCCGGTTTCTCCGTCTTGAAGTCTGCAAAAAGTGCATCCGCACAAGATACAGTTATTCCGGCAACCATAGCAAGCAGTAAAATTCTATTATAGTATTTCATATTCTTCTAGATTTAACAATTAATTCTTCACATAGACCGGCGTAAAATCTTCTCTTGCCACACCACGGCTATGCGCAACCAATGTATCTTCCGTTTCAAACTTTAACCCGTTACCGAAATCAACAGTATACTCCAAATAAATGGCATCACGATCTTTATTGCCCCAACTATTCTTCTCACCGTCTTGAACAAACTTGCCTGTACCAGTTGCCGTAACGCCGTCCAACCCGGAAACCACACATTCATCGCCATTGAAAGTCAGCAGTAACTGATAATTGATGTTACGCGGATTGTCCGTTGTCCCCAAATTGGTAGTAACCGTAAGAATGGTTTCAGTCAAGGATTTTGTTGCAGTCTGACATATTTCATCATTTTCTACATACTCGTTATGACGATCATTCTCGGTAGTTGTCCCGTTTTCTGTCACTTTGTCCACGCCATGACGTAGATACTTACCAGTCCATTTATTGATGTATTTCACACAATAAAGTACATAATCCTGTGGTTGCACCAGCCACACTGACGAATTACATCTGACGGCTTCTGCCCCTTCAGACAAAGTACCATTCAAAATACGGTCAGCATTAGTCACACCTGTCATTACCAAAGGTATGACATAGGTAGCGGTCAATGCTTCGGGATCAGTAAAGAAAGCATCTGTAAATGAGACTTCCACACCATTCATTAATACATTCTTCAGAGTGATCTTATCATCGGATAATGTATAGTAGTTGGAAGGCATAGCTTTTACCGGCATATTCTCAGATGCAGAAGTATACGAATAATAAAGGTTATCACACAATGTATTGTCTACTTCAATATCTATCGTGATATCCTTCTTATTAGCATAAACACCGCCCATAGTAGCATTAATCTTACATTTATGAGCATTGTCCAGCGTCGTATCATACTCATCTTCACCCATAACCAACGTTCTCACCGGATACTGGGTTGCAAAATAGACTGAAGTGCCGCCCTCATAATCAGGAAATTCATTATCTTGATTTTCACAGGATGTCATCGTCCATGAAACAAAGACTCCAACTGACATGGCAAATATTAATTTAATTAATTTCATATGCTTCATTATTTATTATTTTACAATTATTTCCAACCGACATTCTGTTCCAGATTGCTCCACTTCATTACTTCAGCAAAAGGTATTGGCCCGTAAATCATATACTCCTCATACTTTCTTTTCTCTACCGTAAGCGGAGAGTAGTTCATTACAGAACCATTCTTGCTTATTTCCACCCCAAGAGCAGTTTCATTCAGTTTGGTCAAATCAACATTCCAGCGACGTAAATCCCAAAAACGGAAATTCTCAAAACAAAGTTCGATACGGCGTTCATTACGGATTAGTTCACGCATCTTGTCTTTATTATCCTTTATGCTCTCCAAATAAGCATCTCCATTATCCATACCTAAATCGGCACGCGTACGAATGGCTTTGATTACATCATAAGCACTAAAAAGATGTCCATGATTATTCTGTGGTCCCCAAGCCTCATTAGCCGCCTCCGCATAAATCAGAAACATCTCTGTATAACGGATACGTGCGGTATAATGCTTCTTCTTTGTATTATACTGTGAATTAGGGTTACACTCTTTACGCAATAGTTTCCGCAAGTAATAACCTGTACGAGTAGACCTTCCGCTTTCCTTATTCACAACGTCTGTATTCGTTCCGTAAGTCCCTGTAATAATTTCCGTATCACTAGGACCTTGCTTGCTACTATTGTAAACGATGTATTTTGCCAAACGCGGATCACGGTTATCATACGGGGTTTCTGCATCGTAATTGCCTGATGTTTCAGAAATAGGGTAACCGTTCGCCATAGGAAAGGCATCCACCAGATTCTGGGTAGGATTGACACGACCGTTTCCGTAAAGTGATGGAGGGAAGTTAGCTGTTTCCAATGTATTATTATCATCTGTACTACTACGCCAAATAACCTCGGCGGGACTGCCGCCCGTTCCATAATCTTTATCCGCAAGTGTATACCACTCCAATCCATCTGCATCCAGCCCGCAGCCGCCGCCACCGTTAGCTTTCTCTATAATTTCAGCAGCATAATCGGCAGCTTGTTCCCAAGTCATTCCCGACCCGCTTTGAAATGCCGGACTGGCAGCTAACAGAGCCGTTTGTGCACGGACTGCCAATGCAATCCGTCCGCTCATCAACCCTCTATATTCTTCACCACAAACACGCCGATAATCACTCGCATTCGTCACACCGATGTTTTTATATTTTTCCGGTATCTCACTATCTGCAAATTTCTTATAATCGAGCGGCAATAATTCGATAGCCTTATCAGCATCTTCCATTATTTGCTTCACGCAATCGGAATAAGTGGCACGAGCATGATTAAAATCCGCATCCGGTCCTTCCGATTTCAAAATAATAGGTACTCCCATCAATGTGCCGTCCGCAATCTTACCACCATGTGCACGTAACAAATAATACATATGCAATGCACGCAACCCATAAGCCTCTCCTTTCAAACGATCAAGAAACATGGTAGAGATACGTTCGTCTTTCGCCCATTCTACCTTATCCACATTCTCCAAAAAAAGATTGATATACTGGATAGCATTGAAACGATTCTGCCATTGGGAAACCGGATTATTATTGGCAGTCCAGGAACCTGTAGCCATCCGCAGATAGTTACTGGAAATCTCATTAGTCACAGCATCATCCGTAGCCAAGTCACTTGTAGGTGAAGTTTCGTAAGGAAGTATAATATAAGCGTTCGCAAGTATACCCTGCGCATAGCTCGGTTCTTTATACATAGCCTCAAGATCTCTGTTGTTCTCCAGTGCCGGTTCAAACAAATCGTCACAAGCAGTCAGCAGAGGTAAGAAAGCCAATAATTTGAATATATTTTTCATAATTTCGTTCTTTAATTATTGAAATAATCTGTATTAGAAAGTTGCAGTCACACCTAAATTATAGAAGCGGCATTGCGGGTTGGAGCCAACATTCAATTCCAGTGCCTTGCGTTCCTTGGATATTGTGAGCAAATCAGAACCGCTGATATATGCGGATACTCCATGAACAAAACTATTCTTAAACCACTTGGAAGGCAGGTCATACGTGACCTGTACTTTTGCCAGACGGAAAGCATCCGTCTTATACATCCAGAAGTCGGAAGAATAAAAGTTATTAGTTCCACTTTCTGTAGTCAGACGCGGATAAGTAGCTGTTGCTGCCGTTTCCGGAGTCCAACGCCCCCGGACTACTGCCGAGTATTTATCTTCACCGGATATCCAATAATAAGACTCGTTGTTTTTCATGGCATGTCCGCCAAACTCACCTGTACCCAATACAAAGAAAGTTAATCCTTTCCATTTAGCAGTCAAGTTTATACCCAACGCCAAGGGAGCTCCATACCAACCGCCACGAGCCAGATAAACCTGATCTTTATCATCAATTATACCGTCATTATTCTGATCTACATACTTCAAATCACCCGGTCTTATTGTACCGCCAAGACGCTGTTCTGGAGAATCGATGATGTCCTGCTCATCCTTGAAGAATCCGATGCACTGTAATCCCCAAATACCGTCAACAGCATATCCTTTACGATATTGGTATTTATCCTGATATAATTCATCCCGCTTGGTAGCTTTCGTTGTATAGTAAGTTCCGGTAACGCCCGCTGTAAAATCAACCTTGCCAAAACGTTTGTTGTAGTTTACGTTGAAATCAAATCCCATGCGACGGTCATTATCGTAGTTGATGTACGGACGAAACGAAGCGGTCGGATAATAAGTGAAGAAATACTCCGGATACTGAGTAGTAGAAGTCACGATTTTACCTTCGATTGAATTAACAAAGAAAGATGCATCCGCTGTTATCATCCGGTTCCATAAAGAAGTTTTCAGATTAACTGAAAGCTCTTTACGCTTGATAAAGCTCAAGTCTTCATTCGCCCCTTGTTTGGAATTAGTAGAGTGTAGGGATACACTCTCGCGCCATCCCCACCATGCACCGTCCGACTGGTTGTAATAACCATCATACATATAATAGTTGTCAATTCCCAAATCCGTATTCAAGATACTGCCGGACACACTCAACATCAGTTCGTCCACTGCCGGAGAATTTTCCAGGAAGCTCTCGTTTGATAATTTCCAGCCCAATGTCAAAGAAGGTGAGAAAGCATTACGATGTCCCGGAGCCAACTTTGCAGAATGTATAACAGCCCCACCAAAATCGGCATAATATTTATTGCGGAAGTTATATCCCAACTGCATGCCCAAATTTACATTGCTTGTCTTATGATATTCTCCTGAATAACTTTGTTGATAACCGGAGACTATTAACATGGCAGCCAAATGATGATCATCATTAAAAGTGTTCTCATAATCGAACTGGCCGGAGAATAAAACAGTCTGGTTATCCGAACTGCCGCTGATATTCTGCACACCGGATTTCTTATCCTCATTGTATTTTGTCAAACCGACAATAATATCTTTCCCCCCATTATTAGACCAGGTAGGAGCATATGTGGCATAGCTGTTATTATAAGAAGTAATATAAGCAGTAGAGTAATCTACAGAAAACCGAGTATGAAAAGAGAGTCCTTTCAACACCTTGTCCAAACCAATGTTCACTCCCGCATCAAACTGGAACGAACGATCTGTTGCTTTGCTATAACCTGAAGCATAATAATCGCCAAATACATTTGTCATATCAGATTGTGTCCCTGCCAGAAAGTATTTTCCATCAACTATATTATTGCTATTCGCCACCAAATCCCATGCACTGGCTGCATTTGCATCAATATAGCTCAACGGAATCAACGGAGAAATACGATTGGGACGCAATGTAGATGCCGCACTCCAATAATAAGAGCCATTGGCACTACGACGTGAATAGAAAGATACCTTAGCATTTACATAAGCTGTAATAAAGTCATTTAATGTCAAATCTACGTTACCGCGAATATTTAAACCATTGGTCCCATTATGCTTCGCTTCACCGATTTTGAAAACGTCATTGGAACGGAGATAATTTATATTCGTATAAAAATGGGCACGGTGATTGCCACCCGAAATTTCGGCTGTAACATCCGAACGATTATATGCCTTCTTGATATAGTCCGACGAATACATATTCACATTAGCATAACGATAAGGATTCTCACCGGATCCATAATGGTAAATATCCTCCGCGCTATAGAGAGCACCGAGCCCGTCATTGGCACGTGCTTCATTATAAAGAGTCATGTATTCGGCCGAACCTAAATATTCGGGATAACTCTTTGCGACATAAAACCCTGTATTGGCACGTACATCTACTTGAAGATCCGTACTCTTACCTCTTTTGGTTGTAATCATAATTACTCCTTTAGCCGCACGACTACCATAGAGCACCACAGCTTGCGCACCTTTCAAAAAGGTTATCTGGCTGATTTCCGTAGGAGAAATATAATCAATATTACGAGGTACTCCGTCCACCAATATCAGCTTTTCATCCATTCCCCACAATGAATTTCCATTGTAACCGCCAATATATCCCTGCATACCAGCCAAGCTCCATGTATCGTAATTTTTCTTCGTCAATTCCTCCACGTTTACTACTGAGGTGCCCCCTAATAAATCATTCTGAGAAACCTTTCGGAAAGCTACCTGCACCAACGAATCGTTTTGCAGCGAACTTGTATTATTCCCTGCCAACTCTTGTGCACCGGCAGAAATAACAACCGGTAAAACAAGCACTGCACTGAGAATGAATCTTCTATATATATGTTTCATTGTTTATTCATTTATAATTATACATTCAGTAACCATAAGGAATTACCATCCCGGATTCTGCGGGAATTCAGCATACAGATACACGTCATTATCCAATAAGGGGAACCAGTAATGCTTCGTTCCAAATACCCGTTTCAAAATAGTCACCTCACGGAAGTTTCTCACTTCTGCCTCTGCCGGATCATTATTCTTATAAAAGTCTTCATTCTCTACACGTTCGAATTCTTGTGAAGTCTTAATAGTATAGGGCTCTTCGGTCAGCAGCAACCAACGCTGCAAATCGTTAAAGCGGAAACCTTCGAAAGACAACTCGACAGCACGTTCACGACGAACTTCATCCATAAATTTCTGGGAATTAGAAATATATTCCGGACAAAGAGTACCTTTTTCATCACCCGGTTCCCCTCCACCAACAGGGCCTACTCCCGCACGTTTACGCAAAGTATTGATCGCATCTTCGGCCGTTTTACCAAAATTCGTAGATTTACCTGCAGCACCGTCTACTGCCGCACAAGCCTCAGCATACATCAGATAAATATCCGCCAAACGCATGTAAGGTAAGTATGTATGCAGGTTACCCGACCAATTATAGAGTCCGTCATATTTATTAGCCTGATGCGGTACTAATTTCTGGATGAAATAGCCGGTACGGCTGGCATTGGCCACGGCTCTCATAGCTCCGCCCGTATACAGGGTGCAATAGCGCAAGAATTCCTTGTCCGCTTCAGGAATAGCTGCATTGACATAATGGAATCCGTCGAAAACTATGTCATGATAAAAACGGGCATCACGATTTCTAAATGGAAAATTCTTTCTAAAACCGGATTTTGTTTCATCTTCACTCAATGGCAAACCGTTCTCCATACCATATAAATTCACATAGTTGGCGGTAGGCTGGTGGATGATATTATCATGTTCAACCAAACCATAAATTTTAGGTCCCCACAATTTGGTCATATTCCAGTTACTACCGTTGAAGTCTTCGGACGGACCACGGAAAATAGCTTCTGTAGTACCCGGCATTTTCCAGTTCTGACCAGTAGTATAGAATATTTCAGAATAACTATTAGAAGCAGATGCCGATTTGGTATGATTGTAAATATCACTATAATCAAACTGCGCCAATGCATATTGCGTCTGCCCGCTTTCGACAAGTGTCAGTAACTCTCCGAATGCCTCTGCTGCTTTTTTTGCATATTCTGTATTGTAATTGTAAGTATTGCTTCCACCTAGCTGCGCACCATGCTCCATCAGAGGACTGGCAGCCCAAAGATAATTCTTGCCCAGATAGCCTAATGCCATAATCTTGTTGATACGCAAATCATTCTTACCCGCGGTTTGTTTGCCAACAGTTGTGTTATCCCAATTAATAGGAAGCAAATCCGCTGCCATACGGAAATCGGCTGCTGCTTTATCCGCACATTCCTGATAACTCAGACGTGGCAAAGACATTTTCTCTGTAGCAGATAAGACTGTATCAATATAAGGCAAGCCGCCAAAATATTGCATCATTTCAAAGTGCCACCATGCGCGGAAAAAATAAAGCTGACCGGCAATCAGTTTTTTCTCCTCATCCGTAGCTTCCGTTAACCTTTCTAGATTAGCGATACCGATGTTAGCCTTACGTATACAATACCATGCATGTGGCCACAGTGAATGTTTAAACTTAGCATTGCCGTCACTGTTCGGATGATAAGTAGCCGTAGGATCACTGCCGGTACGATAGAGCCAGCATTGATTATTGGTAGACCATGCACGGAAGTTACCCAAATCGACCTGATGCGTCATGTGGCTGTCACCTTCCGGGTTGAATATTTCATCATCTCCCCAGTTCCAGGAAGTAGTATAATTGTTCTTCTCCTTATCAGGAATACAGTTGTATATTTCCTCGATAAACCCCTGAAAATTCCTAAAGTTCTTAAATGCTTCTTCTTCTGAAACAGTAGAGTCGGCTTCCTTGTCCAGATAGTCCTCACAAGATGAAAATCCCAACGAGAAGAGCAATAAGCTACCGCATAAAAGAGTTCTATATATTTTTCTCATAGTACTTTGATTATAATGTAAATTTAACACCTAAGTTGAAACGTTTCACCGTAGGATACGCCCCTTGATTACCCGAACCTGCAAAATTCGATTCACGGTCGTCCGGCATCTTAGACCATACCCATAAGTTGTTTCCATTTAAGTAAATCTTCAAATTTTTCACCCCGAGTTTTCGCACCCATCCATCTGTAAAGGTATAGGCTATCTCCGCATTTTTCAGACGAATGTAAGAACCATCATAATAGTATTGCGTACCATTACTGTAACTGCTCACCTTTGACAACCAGCGCGGAGTTACAACATCGGCCGCATCGCCAGCCTCTGACCACCAGCTACCCTGGTCGTACACCGTATTCATCTGACTGCCGAAACTGGTCAACTGGACGACACGAGTCACATTATTTACACCATAGAACTGAACAAAAGCGCTGAATCCTTTCCACTCAAAGCCAAGAGTAGCATTATATGTGTTCTGTGGAGTATCAGAGTAACCGTAAGGAGCTTGGTCCTTGCTGTCGACGACACCATCCCCATTGAAATCGACAATATAATAGTCTCCGGGAAGACGTTGTGAATTGTTTGTATCATGCTGCGGGCTACCAATTACATCGTCATAAGAATTCAAATATCCATTATCAATATATGCCTTATTCTGACCAATGGCATAACCAGCCACCTTTTGATACCCAGCCAACAATGGAGCATCGTCTTTTTCAAGTATCTTATTCTCCGCATGGGTCATGCTCATATTAGCCCAAACGCGCATCTTATTGGAAAATGTCTTGTTGATACGAAGTTCCAACTCATAACCTTTGGTTCTAACCTTACCTAAGTTAGCAGTAACTGCTGTAGTACCAAAATAAGAAGGAATAGCCCGATCACTTCCACCCACCAGAATATCAGTACGTTTATCACGAAAGACTTCCACGCTACCTGCAAACAAACCATCCAAAAACGAGTAATCAATACCAAAATTCAATTTCTTTACTTTCTCCCAATGCACATCAGAATTACCCACTGCTGATTCACGATACCAAGTATATGGGCTTTCACCACGATCTACATCCAAAGACGAGGTTCCGCCGTAAGCCCATTGGTTCATATACAACCAACGTGTTTTTACATTATCATCACCGATTTCACCATAAGAAGCACGAATTTTCAACATATCCAAAATTCTGCGTTCTTTCAAGAATTTCATAAACGGTTCTTCACTAACCATCCATCCGATAGCACCGGAATTAAAGAATGCAAAACGATTTTCTTTGCTGAACTTCTCGGAACCATTATAAGCACCATTATATTCAATAAAATACCGATCCGCCCAATTATAAGTAGTACGGAATGCCCAGTCTTCACGATAGTGAGGAATTTCACTTCCTGTAGCCGTTTCCTGACGACTGAACAATCCCATAAGGGTAACATTATGCTTTCCAAAACTACGGGCCCAATTTAATTGTGCCTGATAATTAAGGTTACGCTGTGTCGCCCAATTCTTGACTTCACCACCTTCCGTATTCCACATTACACCCTGCATAAAATCAAAACCTGTATTGTTGTCATACGACTTTTTATAACTGACCTCACCTGTATCCGGATTAATCCATTTATGTTGTGCGTCGTTATATAGGTCATTGATACCGCGCTTCCATTCTACAAAAGTATTATCCCAAGAAACCATAGCCCTTGCACTCAATCCTTTCGTTATAAAGCTCAAATCCTGCTCCAATGCAAAGTCAGTTGTTATCTGTGTAGTAGTGGTAGTCATCGTACCTCCCAATGAAACATTCTCTGCAGAGTTGGTAACATTCGAAATATTCGGATAATATCCCCACGAACCATCCGAATATTTGGGAAGGAATACATCCGGAGCAATATTATACGCCCCCGCCCACTGCTGGGCAATCGACCAGTCGGCCGAACTATCATAATTGGAATTATTATAAGGAGTTTTCTTGTATCCATTAGAGCCTGCTACATTAACCTTAAAAACAGTACTCTTGGTTATCTGAAAATCCAGATTACTACGTACATTAATTCTGTCATATCCATAACCGGAATTATAATCACGCCCATTATCAAATACATCGAACAAGTCCCCCTCATGCACATAATCGACAGAAGCGAAATATTTTACAAACCGAGTTCCACCGCTGACATTCACATTTGCATTGTAGGACATCGCATAGTCTTTGAACAATACATCCTGCCAGTCCACATTCGGATAGCGTTCCGCTTCTTCCAAATTTGCCGGATTACGATACTTATTAATTATTGCCTGCGGCTTTATGTACGACCATGAATCCGGATACAAGCTCAACTCATGCTCAATAGCCATATTGCGCGCCATCAAAGCATCATAAGAATCCAACTTGTTAGGAAGCTTGGAAGGTATCTTCATCGTGGCATTGGCTGCTATGTTTATTTGGGCAGCTCCCTCAGTTCCGCGTTTGGTCGTTACCAAAATGACACCATTTGCACCTTTCACACCATAAACAGCAGTTGCAGAAGCATCCTTCAAGACAGAAATAGATTGTACAGAAGCAATATCCACACTGCTCATCGGACGTTCTATGCCATCCACCAGTACCAACGGGTCACTATTATTCCATGAACTAGTCCCACGTATTGTGATTTTCGGTTCTTCTTCACCCGGCATACCGGAACTTTGAGTCGTTATAACCCCCGGCAGGTTACCGGTTAACGCCGCACCAATATCAGAAATACCAGCCGCCCGTTCCAATACTTTTCCAGTGGTCTGCGTGATAGCACCTACCACACTCGCTTTCTTCTGTTGTCCGTAACCTACAACTACTACTTCTTCCAGTTGTTTAGTATCATCTTCCAACACCACTTTAATAAGACCTTTGGAAACCACTTTTACTTCCTGTGGCTTCATTCCTACATACGAAACAACAAGAGTGGACTTCTCATTGGGTATGGTCAATACAAAGTTTCCATCTATATCCGAGATCGTACCTACGGAATTATTACCTTTTAAAGTTACCGAGGCTCCAATGATTGTCTCACCATTACTATCAAGAACCGTTCCCCTCACCGTTATCCCTTTTTGTGCTGATGCTGTTACAAAACTAAACAACATAAGGAGAAACAAGTAAGGAATCTTTTGAATTTTCTTCGTTACATTTTTCATTACCATTAGTTTAAGATGTTAATTAACTACATTGTTTTCTAATCATCATTCTTTTTTTAATTGCATTAGCTATCATTATAAATACCACCCATAGTTACTAGTATTAGATTTATATAAAAAAAATAATTATTTGCAAGTAGCGTATAATCCGATTGTAGTACCGGTAAATCCACCAGCCGTTGTAGTAGAGAGATAACTAGGATCTACATCTTTACAAAGCAGTTTCCAGCTTTTTTCACCATCAATAGAATAATAGAAATCATAACCAATTCCTTGAGATACTAATTTCAAATATACTTCATTTGTATTTGCGTCTATTTCATCTGAAGCCAAAGTCTGTTCCTTTTCACCGATTTGTTTCAGAGAAATATTTTTATTCTCACCCACTTTATTCAAGCAGAAGAAATATTGATACGTCTCATCTTTAAACAACAGCATTCCGGCTGTTTCCTTATCGTCAGAAGGATTGAACAACATGCGAGTAGCACACTCAAATTTATGATGTTGTAATCGACGACAGACAAATGCCGGAGTCTTCTTTTCCGTAGCGCTAATATCTGCACACTTCAAGGTCAGGTATCCGGGTGTTTCCGACAAAGAATATAGATCGGAAGCAGAAGTTCTTAAAGTCATCCAGGTCATATCAAGTATAGGAGAATCAAAATTCTCTATTAACTCGAAATTACCATAAGTAACTGTCGTATCGCGTTTCACACCTTCACGTTTTACAATCATAGGTACTAAATCATCACCTTGAGTCATGTACGGGAAACCGTCTTCACTCCATTTCACCGGCATCATAAATGTTTCACGTCCCAAATTCTCAAACTGATTATTAATAGGACGACAAGCCAGAAAAACAGCCCACCAATCACCTTCCTTTGTTTGAATCAAGTCTGCATGGCCAGCAGAAGTTACTGAATTCGGACGATCAGAATTCAAATGCCTTTGCGTCAGGATCGGATTGTTTTCCCATGGAAGATATTTACCCATCGGAGAATCAGCACGGAAAATCACTTCCGAATGCCAGTTCCCCGTTCCACCTTCAGCAGACATCAAGAAATACTTTCCATTTATCTTATATAAATGAGGGCCTTCTATCCAAATTGGTTTGTCTGCCGGTTGAGCTCCTTTGTTTACAAGAATTTTACGGGGACCGATCGTCTTATCTGTTTTCACATCAAACTCTTGTATGCGTATAGTACGGTGTCCGCTATATTCAGGTTTATTATCCGGAGCCTCATCATTATTAACAATATATGCCTTACCATCTTCATCAAAAAAGAAAGAAGGATCAATACCTCCGACCTCCGGCAACATGACGGGTTCCGACCATTCACCAAACGGGTCTTGCGTCTTAACAAAGAAATTTCCGGCTCCGACATTGGTTGTTACCATATAATATGTCTTGTTATACGGATTATAAGAAATAGCCGGAGCAAAAATACCGCCACTCACTTTCTGTCCTTCCATATTCACTAATTGCGAAGCACGGTTCAACACATGCCCTATCTGTTTCCAATTCACCAAGTCTTTGCTGTGAAAAATAGGAACACCGGGGAAATAAGTGAATGTAGATGTTACCAGGAAATAATCACCTTCTCCATTTGTGCAAACACTAGGATCAGAATACCATCCCGGCAAAATAGGATTATAGAAATAGTCTTCATCTGACAGAGGATTGGAAATATAAAAATCATCATTTCCTTTATAAGAAAAATAATCAAAGAGAGCCACAGATTTTCCAATAACCGGTAATTGTTGTTCTTTCTTTGAGTTACATGACATCATTGTTATCCCCAACATAAATATGGAGAGCCGGACGATTGACATTAATTGTATTACCTGTGTATTCTTCATAATACCTCTTATTTTCTTTATAATCAAATATGAATTACTGATCTTTTTCTGCAAAGATATGCCAGCTTATAAAACTACAAACATAATTATGTTACGGGCTTCTTTTCCTAAATAACATCTTCATTTTCAATGTTACATCTATCTTTCCCCTTGTAGCACACCCAAACAATTACACTGATTATAAGCACATTACAATCTTATTTTTTTTTGAATAAAAGCTATTCAAATTCCCAATAATCCAGATTGAAAAGTTTGTTTCCTTTCTCTCCTTTAAAGCAGAAATAAAGATCATGTACCCCCTTTGCATTCTTTATCCGGCATGACATCTGTTTATATATATCCAGTCCTCCTGTTGGTGATATACTGACACAGCCTATTACCGGACCTTCCGTGCTGTCCAGACGAATTTCTATCATTCCGCCTTTTTCAACACAAGCTGCGCTTACACTGAATTTCTTTGCTCCCTTCTTGCCAAAGTCGACACCACGCACACACAGATATTCATTATCATCAATATCGGTTATATACAAACCACCATTCTTATGATTTTCAGCTTTCAGACCATATCCCCAAGCCATCGTTTCGGCTTCCACTCTACGGTAAGGATTAAAGTTTTCAATCTGTTCCAGTTTCGTCTCCTGCCAATAAGGAACTTCCTTAATGGTTCCATCCGGATTATAATGCATTTTTGCAACAGATACCGAACGACGTTCTTTATGGTCGAAAGTCTCCAGATGAAGCAAATCATAATTTAGGCCGAACACATAAGAACTGCCTTTATAATCAATAATTCCGGGATGATTTCCTCTGGTTCTTTCCGTTGGACGCATAATATATCCTTTTGTACTCCATGGTCCGGTAGCTTTGTCGCTCATAGCATAGCCAATCCCTTCCGGACAACAAGTAGAAGCAAAAGCCATATAATAATGACCGTTACGTTTATATACCCACGGACCTTCCTGATAATGTTCCGGTTTATCAGCCAATTTGACTATTTCCCCCGAATATGAAATCATATCTTCATTCAGTTTCACATAATAAACATTCGGATTGCCCCAATACATATACGCTTGTCCGTCATCATCAATAAATACGGTAGGGTCAATATCATCCCAATGCTCTTTTTGCCAAACTAATGGTTTATTCAAAGGGTCTTTAAAAGGACCGTAAGGAGAGTCGGATACCAATACGCCAATACCATTACCGTGAATCGGGCAATACATGTAAAACTTGCCATTACGTTCGATGACCTGTTCTGCCCAGGCACCATTATCACGTTTCACCCAATCAAAACTCTTCAGAGAAGCGACCGCTCCGTGATCGGTCCAATTCACCATATCAGTGGAGGTATAAAGCAACCAGTCCAACATTTTGAATCCTTCGGCATCATCCTCATCATGGGTTGTATAAAGGAAAACGGTATCGTTATATACCATCGGAGCCGGATCGGCAGTATATTTTGTTTGTATAATAGGATTTTGTGCAGTTCCTGAAGTAGCGGCAGTGATTGCCAACAAAAACGACACGCCTAAAAATTTAAAGTTTCTCATATTCTTTTATTTAAAATGGTTATTTGGTTATTAATACTCCACCATTGCAAGGAATAGCCAATTGTAATTCTTGTATCTTTCCTATTTCTATTTGTTTCACACCACCCTGCAATGCCTTATCATCACTGAATAGTCTCACCTTTTCTCCATTGGAGAACATCGGCAAATTAACTTTAAGTTTCAGTGTTTCCTTCTGCGCATTTACTCCGGCAATATACCATTTGTCGCCATGACGACGGGCAAGAATAACGTATTTACCAGGATAACCGTCAATGAAACGTACCTCGCCCCAAGTCGTTGGAACCTCTTTCATAAAATCAATAGCCCACACAGGAGCATCAGTCAGATTATTCGGTGCCAAAGCGAAATGTTGTACCGGGCTCTGAAATAGAACCGCCGTAGCCAGTGCGTAGACATCTGATGTCACCCGCCGGCTTCCCCGTGGAGCATTATCCGCATTATAATATTTGTTCAATGCACTACCTCCAAAATCCATGCTACCTACAGTGTTACGAATAAACGGATGCAGGGTGGCATTAAAGGCCTCATTATCACAACTGCCTTGAGAGAAATGAAGATTTTCACTAGCCAATACAGCCTCACTCGATGCGAAGTTAGGATACATACGTTCCCAGCCACGAGGCAAAGTACATCCATGGAAAATAACTAAAAGGCCATACTCGTTTGCATCCGACAAAATATCCTCATACAACTGCATAGTCATTTGCTTGTCACCTCCGAAAAAGTCAACTTTTATTCCACGGATACCAATGCTTTGCATCCATTTCATCTCCTTACGTCTAGCTATCGCATTATCCATCATACCCCTCGGAGTTTGCGGAGCATCATTCCAATACCCATTCGAATTATACCACAAATAAAGAGCTACCCCTTTATCCTTCCCATATTTAGCCAATTCTTCAATTTTATCACGTCCTATTTGCTTATCCCACAAAGCATCCACCAACACAGACTGATAGCCCATTGCTGCCGAGAAATCAATATACCGGAGTTGCTCTTTATAATTAGTACTTCCATCCATACCGATAATCCAGCTCCATGAACCCCTGCCATACGTATACTCTCCTTTTGCAGGATAAAGCGGTTTTACAACATCAAAAGGAACCGTTGTCTCCACTATTGGAGCCAAAGTCTTGCCCACAGTAATAGTACGCCAAGGCGTCTCGCCCGGCAACGCTATCCCCGGAGAAACCGTACCATTCCCATTTGCTTCACCTTCTTGCGGAAATCCGATTGTATACGTTCCTTCTTTGTGTCCCAACAGACGGCTCGCACAATATCCACCATTTACTCCCGTTTCGGAAACAAGCACCCAACCGTTATCTCCATTACGGAACAAGCAGGGAAATGTGTATCCTTCTCCCCAGCCATTTTTCCCTGCGGCATCATCTACCGTATAAGACGTCTCATAACTTGGAGAAGTACGGGCAAATCCCCCCATCGGTTTACTTTGCGGACAAAGGAAAGTGGTGGTTCCGTCAGGAAACGCAAATCCTGTAACTTCTTGCTTAACCACGCAACTTAGTGTCTCACCTTGCGGATACATCTTATATTTAAAAGCAACATCGTTATTACTTATGCGGAATATAACATCATAAATTGTTTTCCCTTGTTGTGTAAACGAAAATACAGCTTCATTGGCCACATAACGAACCTTGTTCTGCTTAATAGAAGCCAACTCGTATGTTTCATCTATTTTATTTGTTGAAACATTCTTTTCCAGCGACATCCCCGATGAAAAATCTCCAATATTTGCAATAATCCCCAATGGAGATGGCTTCAAAAAGAGAACATTGTCATAACTAACAGAATAAGAGGGTCTTCCATCCATATCTGAGACTGTTACTACCAGCTTCCCATCAGGACTTGTTATCTGTTTATTTTCTGCACTTGCAACGCTACTCCCCAATAGCATAGCCATTACTATAAAAGACTTCATCATATTTCTACTTTTCAGATTCTTTTCTACTGACATAATCACACATTCTATTACAATCAAAACTTTACAGAAACTGCCTTCCCACTATAATCAACGCTTTTTTGAGTCCCGTCCTGAAGGGTTACAGTAAACTTACGGTTCTTCAACATTCCCTCATACGCACCTTTTCTTGCCCCTATCGTCAATTTACGAGATGCATTATTCCAAGAGATTGGAATTTCCGTATAAGCTCCTTTTTCATAATTATAGAATAATAAGGTTTCTAATTACCAACAGATGTTGCATACAGTCCGATCATTGTTCCTGTAAAGCCACCAGCCTCATTAGTAGAAAGAATATCGCCGGAAACGGTTCCTCCTAAATTTATGAAACCCTTGCCATCAATCGAATAATTAAAACGATAATTATCTCCATTAGCTGCTACTTGCAGTGTCACAGGTTTCTCTGTTTCTATCTTCACCTCACCCAGGACACTCGCTTGTCCTTTTTCGGTTCTTTGCAGCATCAGGTAATAGTCTTTTCCCTTTTTAGTAATACCGAAGACATAGTGATATCTTTCATTCTGATAACATGTTATACCAGCAAAATCTTTCTCATTTTTCGGTTTGTACTCCATGGTCGCTGCCGCTGTAAATTGATTATGCTGCTGACGATAGAACAAGGTAGAAGTAGGTTTCACTTCATTGATATTTGAGGTAAAAGGGATGATCCGCAACCCTTTATCGGTCATATCAACGAAATCTTCACGAGGACCTCTAAGACCGATCCATCTAAAATCTAATGTCTTATCGGAGAAATCATCCTTAAAGACAAAGTTACCACTAGGCAAATAACCGTTTTTCCCTGTTTGGTTCTCTACTCCCGAAGGCATCTTCAATGTAGGTTTCATAGGGATAAGCCCATTCTCGAAAACGGGAAATGTTCCGCTCCAGTCCACCGGAAGAATAAAAGTTTCGCGTCCGGTATTCACTCTGTTCTTCTCATTGGGGCGTATTCCTAAAAATACACCATAATATTTTCCGTCGGGTCCCTCCACTAAATCTGCATGACCAGCCCAGTCTACTTTATCCGTCCGATTTGCAGGAAAATAACGTTGAGTTAAAATAGGATTATTATTTGCCGGAAGATAAGGTCCTTTCGGATGATCACTTACAAAAATGACTTCGCTATGCCAGCCTCCGGTTCCTCCTTCGGCACACATTAAATAGTAGCGTCCATCTTTTTTATAGATATGAGGAGCTTCAATCCATATCGGCTTTTCTTCTATATTGACGCCACCGTTTACAATGATCCGGTCCGTTCCCGGAACCACTTTATCATTCTCCACATCATAATCCCATATTTTTATGACACGGTGTCCCGAGTAACGCTCGTTTGCTTTAGCAGGAGCATCATTATGTACCACGTATGCCTTGCCATTATCATCAAAGAAAAGAGAAGGATCAATGCCTTCAAATTGTAGTTTGACCGGATCACTCCAGCCATTCTCCGGATTCTTTGTCTTTACCACCATATTTCCAAAGCCACCTGAGAATTGAGTGGTTATCATATAAAACGTATCATTATTGGGATTATATCTTATAGCAGGAGCATATACACCAGCACTAATACCACAATCTTCAACCTTTAATTGTGACGTTCTGTCCAGCACATGACCGATTTGTTTCCAGTTGACCAGATCATTAGAATGGAAAATAGGCACCCCGGGAAACATAGCAAAAGATGAGCACACTAAATAATAATCATTCCCTTTCCGCGTTATACTCGGATCGGGATAGCAACCCTGCAAAATAGGATTATAGAACTCACCCGGCTTTAAAGGATTGTTTTGATAAATAGCATCCTCCCCCTGATAAATAAATTGCGTAAAGACAGGAGCATTTTTCGTTATTTTACCCTTGCCACTCACCTCCATATTAAAAAACAGCATAAAAAATACGACAAGACCCACGGATTGCCAGCCCGACAAAATCAATTTTAATGTTCTCATATTATCACTTTTTATTTTCTATAATTTTCTGTTCCATAGTAGTGTTTGCAAATGTATCGATTCGGTTTTATCATATATGTACAAACATGATACAGGCATCTATATACAAGTTACATTTATCACAGACATGTAACATTCTTCTTTTCTGATGTAACAAAAAGCCCCAAAACAGAAAAATGGTAAGATAAATAACTACATTACCTATTATTTCAGTACTTTTATCTTCCATCATGTAAAATGCTGAATATCAAGAATTAGCAAATACTCATTTTCCTTTAAAAGAAAGTCCCCGTTGGTTTAAAAGAAACGGGGGCTTGGTTTAAAAGAAACGACCCGTTCCTTTTAAAGGAACAAGGTCGTTCTTTCTTTATTCATTCAATAAATAAATCCGGATTGTCTATCTGTAACAATAAACAAAATTCCAAAGTGGTATTACTGTACGTTCATTACAATCGTTTTCAACTTATTTCTATCAGAAGTTCCTCCATACAGTAATTCATAAGTACCTTCCAACGGACGCATCGTATTCGACTCTGCATCAAACCATTCAAAGTTCACACCAGTAAGAGGAATAGCTACTGATTCAGTTTTCCCTGCCGGAATATGAACGCGTTTGAAAGCACGCAAGGTATAACGGGGGCCTTCCTTATCACCCGGACGTCTCAAATAAACCTGAACCACCTCTTCTCCATCACGTTGCCCGACATTGCTTACCGGAATAGTCAATACTACATTTTCACCTTTGGCGATTGTATTCTTGCTCAATTTAGCTTCTCCATAAGTAAACGTAGTATAACTCAGCCCATGACCGAATGGGAAAAGTGGTTGCTGTTGCATATATCGATAGGTACGCCCCTTCATGGAATAGTCTTCAAAGTCCGGCAATTGATTCACATCCTTATAGAAAGTGACCGGCAAGCGTCCACCGGGATTATACTCTCCCCAAAGAGCATCAACGATAGCCGTACCACCCGCCTGTCCCGGATACCACGCCTGCAGAATCGCTTCACAAGTATTTGTCTCCGGCACCAACCCGATAGCCGAACCGGAATAATTGATAAAGACCACCTTCTTTCCTGCCTTCTTCAATGCTTTCAACAGATTACGCTGAACAGCGGGAAGTTCAATATCCGTACGGTCACCACCTTTAAATCCGGGAACAGCAATCGGCATTTCCTCTCCTTCCAGACTTGGAGAAATTCCACCTGCAAAAAGAACCACATCGGCATCTTTTACTTTCTCTACAGCCTTATCCAGATTGATTTCCATCTCTTTGCCCATATCAAAATCGAGGGTTGCCCCTTCATTCCGTTGAGTGAACAGAATTTCGACCTTATATTCTTTTCCTGCTTTTGCCTGCAAGGTATAAAGATTCGTCGGATTTTTTACATATACTTTTTCCGCCACCTGTTCGCTGTCGATAATAAGTGTCACCGCACCGTCCAATTGAAAACGGAAAACAACATCACCCGACTGCGAAGGACGAAAGACTGATTCATAACGAGCCGAGAAATTAGTTATTTCCACACCGGGCGCAAATGTAGTAGCCCCTGTTGTCGCAAAATGGAACGGAGTGGAAATCTGATCGGTAGCAACCACTTCCCCTTCACGATCACGATTATTCCAATATTCTGCCAAGAAACCGGGTTTACCATTTATGCTACATTCATCAAACAGGCTTTGGAGTGTCTTTCCGTCCACACGGTCACAACCCGGTTCGTATATGATTTGTCCTTCCGGTAGTTTGGCACGGACAGCTTCCAATAAGGTAACCGTATGTGCCGGAATACCGTTATAATTTCCCCACTGCATCACGGAGTCATTGGCATTAGGTCCCATAACGGCTACTTTCAGATGGGTATTCAGAGGCAGGATGTTGTTTTTATTCTGCAAGAGCACCAATGATTCACGAGCCATACGCAAAGCCAATGCCTGATGTTCCTTACTATTCAACACAGAGGCCGGAATTTCCGACCAAGCCGGTTGTTCGTCCATTTCTCCCAGTTCAAAACGTGCTGTCAACAAACGTTTCAATGAAATATCTATTTCTTTTTCGTCAATCAAACCGGCTTTTACAGCACCCACCAGTGAAGCATATTCACTTCCACATTCAAGGTCTGTGCCTGTCCGCACAGCAGCGGTCGAGGCGTGTTCCTTATCCGGGTGAGTCTCATGCGTTCCCGGTCTATAGAAATCGGAAATCGCTCCACAGTCAGAGACTACAATGCCTTTGTATCCCCATTCATCTCGCAATATTTGCATCAACAGGCGATTGCTGCCACAACAAGGCTCTCCCTCAAAACGATTGTAGGCACACATCACTTCCTTTACATGTGCTTTCTGTACCAAATCTTTAAAAGCAGGCAGATAGGTTTCCCATAAATCCCGGGGATCTATATTCTCCGCATCAAAACTATGCCGGTTCCACTCCGGTCCTGAATGAACGGCAAAGTGCTTGGCACATGCGTGCAGCTTATCATATCCGGCATCTTCCGGTCCTTGCAAACCACGGACTACAGCCATTCCCATTTGTCCTGTCAGATAAGGGTCTTCACCGTATGTTTCCTGACCACGTCCCCAACGAGGGTCACGGAATATATTGACGTTCGGTGTCCAGAATGTTAATCCTTGATAGCGTTTCAGTACGCCACTTTCACCGAAAATACGCGATTTTACGCGAGCCTCATCGGAAGTGGCATTGAACACTTCATATAATAATGAATCATTAAAAGAAGCTCCCATACCGATAGACTGGGGAAAAACAGTAGCCAATCCGGCACGTCCCACACCGTGCAACGCTTCATTCCACCACTCATATTCTTTAATTCCCAGTCGGGGGATAGCAGGTGACGCATTTTGCATTAATGATACTTTTTCTTCCAAAGTCAACCGGGGCAACAAATCCTCCGCCCGTTGTTCCGCCGTTAAAGAAGTGTCCTGGTAAGGCAGCAATTGCTTACATGCCGAAAACGATAACACCAAACAAACACCCATAATCGGTATCCAACCTCTTTTCATAATATTATACTTATTAGTTATGATTAATTTGGAAACAAAAATAGCCTATTTTCCAATAAAACAATGTTTCATTGGTTACAAATACATATTTTTGTGTTACATTGACGCATCACAGAACGAATAATCAAAGGAATCCACATCCACATAACCGCCCACGGAACGTGTAGCATAGTTAAATATGGCAAACTTACTGCCCATGAACATACGGGTGTAGTCAAATTTCATCTTAATAGGCAGACCGACAGGTATCCATGTTTTCCCGTCAAGACTATAAGAGAAACGTGCCTCATCCCGTCCATTGGTAAAGTCACCTTCCACACGCAAATAGACAAGCTCTTTTTTAAGAGGTATACGGGCTTGTTCGGTCATATCCACACGGCTAATGGCATGCTTCGTTTTATCAAACACACTTTTCTGTTCACTCATCACAAGAGACAGTTTATTTCCGTTCTTTTCAACCGTAAGCACACCGCTGTCACCATTAAAAGCCGATAATCCCGCACGGTCACCATCTTTCATCCCCGCCAGAGAGAGACTGACAGTGCCCATGCATTTCGGTCCTACCATACGCTGAGTCAACGTATTGGGAGCAACAAACAGGTTATCTACCACACGGGAGGTTTTCAAACGCAGAAATCCGGGACGGTCGGTAAGACTCCATGCCTGATCGACGGGGTTATGATTCCACTGCCAATAGAGGGAAAGCTCGGAAGCGGAAAAATCATCCGAACCGCAGATACCATCCATTGACATATACGACAAAGTGGTATCATTCGGGATGCGCCCATCCTTGTCTCCCAGCATAGGCCAACCATCTTCCGTCCATGTACAAGGCATGAGGCACGGCACACGTCCTACGCCACCACGATCCTGAAAAATCAGTCCGTACCATTCACCGTTTTTCCCGTCTACGATGCATCCCTGACCAACACCGCCATGCCCGTCGAACTCTGTTTCAAGAATAACACGTTTTTCGTAAGGTCCGGTAATCTTATCGGCACGATAGCATACTTCACGACGCAGACGACCGGGAATACTCCAATCCATAGAAATCATCAGCAAATAATATTTTCCATTATGCTTGATGACGGAACTACCTTCCAACAGACCTTGTTCGTCAGCATCCCGTTCAAAGATCTGCTGGTTGATGCCACCGGGAAGCACATCGGTCAAATCGGGTTTCAACTCTGTAAGCTGTCCTGTACTGTGAAAGAGATACACCCGCCCGTCATCATCAAACAGAAGCGAACCGTCATGGAAATGCGGGGGGCGCGAAAGAAGTTTCCAGGGACCGGCCGGATCTGTCGCAGTATAGACAAACCCGCGTCCGGGCGCGCCATTGGCTGTAAACCATACATAGAATTTTCCGTCATGATAGCGGATAGATGATGCCCATTGTCCTTGCCCGTAAGCAGTGCCTTCGAGCAGATCATAACGGGGACCATCGTCAATGCGAGGAAATACGTAGCTGATAGTTTCCCAATGTTTCATATCCGGCGAACGCATGATAGGCGCTCCCGGCATCAGGTGCATAGTAGTGGAAACCATGTAAAAGTAATCACCTGCGCGACACACCGACATATCGGGAACGTCAGCATAAAGAATAGGATTACGGTATTGTGCTCCGGCTGATAGCGGGAAGAACCATGTAAAAAGAGTACACAGCAGAATAGTGTTGATTTTTGTTTTCAGCATAATCATCGTTTTTTGTTAACTGGCTATATTATCTATTATTTGAAAGCGAATTATTTAAAATGTTCCTTGTTATCTTCCACATCACAAAAATAGAAAATGCAAACAGACAGATTGACTAAAGTATGCTACATAATTTCTTTGTGATGCTACATACCGGATAAAGAATGTTACATCTACATTTACTCATGTTACATCACCCCATCTCACACAAAGAAAGGAGACTGTTTGCAGCCTCCTCTCACTTATTACATACCCGAAATATCAACAACTATTCTTATTACAAGAACTTATCAGAACTCAACCAGTATACGGAACACCTTTCCCGGATTAGCCGTCCATTCCTGCATGGCTTCCAAAGCACCTTCCGGTTTCGCTATCTTGGAAATCAACTCTTCTACCGGACAATTTCCTTCTTTCATATAATTGATTACTGCACGGAAATCTGCCGGCAATGCATTTCTGGAACCACGGATATCCAATTCTTTCTGAACGAAAAGTTTCGTTTGGAAAGCCACTTCACTCTTGGCATAGCCGATGCAAACCACACGCCCAGTGAATCCGACTTCATCCACTGCCATTACGTAAGTGACAGGACTTCCGACAGCTTCAATCACGACATCAGCACCGAATCCTTCCGTTATTTCCTGTATCCGTTCATGTACATTTTCTGTCTTAGAGTTAACCACATAAGATGCACCGACTTTCTTCGCCAGTTCCAGTTTTTCGTCATCCAAATCGACAGCAATTACCGTTGCTCCCCTTAGGGCAGCACGTACAATCGCGCCTATACCGATCATGCCACAGCCAATCACCATCACAAATTCGTTATCAATTACCTGCGCACGTGATACGGCATGGAATCCGACACTCATCGGTTCAATCAACGCACAGTCACGGGAAGAGATATTGTCTGCCGGAATAATCTTTGTCCAAGGCAATACGGCATATTCGCACATCACTCCATTACGCTGCACTCCCAGCGTTTCGTTATGTTCGCAGGCATTGACACGACCATTCCGACAGGAAGCACATTTACCGCAATTAGTGTACGGATTCAGCGTCACATTCATTCCTTTCTCGAAACCTGCCGGAACACCCGAGCCGATTTCTTCAATTACCGCCCCTACTTCATGCCCCGGTATCACGGGTAATTTCACCATCGGATTCTTGCCCAGGAACGTGTTTAAGTCCGAACCACAAAAACCGACATACTTGATTCTTACTAATACTTCACCGGCGCCAACGGTCGGTTTTTCCAGTTCAACCACCTTCATTTCTGAGGGGTTGACAATTTGAACTGCTTTCATTTGATATGTTTGATCATTAGTGTCCACTAAAAAATCGCAATAGTTCTTTGAAATATTTGAAATATAGTTAGTTACAAAGGATTCCTGAGAGAACGGATTTGAAATTGTAGATTTGCATCATATTAAATATGATAGCAGATGCATCAAGATAAATACGTTTTCTCACAGTTGGTATCATTCCTTGACCGAAGTAAATTTAATCGCATCGTTACTAAGTATGATGGAGACAAATATGTGAAGTACTTCACATGCTGGAATCAACTACTAGCTTTGATGTTCGGGCAACTCTCAAACAGAGAAAGTCTACGCGACCTTATTATCGCTTTGGAAGCCCATCAAGGGAAAACATACCATTTAGGTCTTGGAAAAAATGTAACCAGAAGCAATTTATCCAAAGCCAATCAAAATAGAGACTACCGTATCTTTGAATCTTTTGCTTATTACATGGTTGAACAGGCACAAAAGAAACTCAAAACTAGTATCTTTAATCTCGGTAGTAATGTTTATGCTTTCGATTCTACAACCATTGACTTGTGTTTGGTTGTATTTTGGTGGGCAAAGTTCCGAAAGAAAAAAGGAGGTATTAAAATACATACACTATATGATATAGAAACTCAAATACCTGCATTCTTCCATATAACTACAGCTTCGGTTCACGATAGCAAAGCTATGAGTGAAATTCCTTATGAGACAGGTGCTTACTACATCTTTGACCGTGGTTATAACTGTTTTAAGAGTCTTTTCAAAATAGAAACCTTAGAGTCCTATTTCGTTGTAAGAGCAAAATCAAACTTACAGTTCAAAGCTATAAATTGGAAACGCCGTTTACCCAGAAATATACTTTCTGATGCAATTGGCGAACTCACTATTTATAAAAGCTCCAAGGATTATCCTTCTCACATACGAAAGGTTTGTTTTTGGGATGAAGAGCAAAAACGTAAGTTTACGTTCCTTACCAATGCTATGGATTTATCTCCGCTACAAATTGCAGAACTTTATAAAAACAGGTGGCAGATTGAGCTTTTCTTTAAATGGCTTAAGCAACATCTGAAAATAAAGAAGTTCTGGGGCAATACAGAGAATGCTGTAAGAATACAAATATACTCTGCAATCATTGCCTATTGCCTTGTAGCAATTATTCAGCATGACATGGAAATTGATAGAACAACTTATGAGATTCTTCAAATCCTGAGCATATCGCTAACTGATAAAACTAGACTTAGAGACCTCTTTAACAAAACTAATTTCAATAATGACAAAGAACGATGCGGTTTTAGTGAACCAAGTTTATTTAAATTTTAACCGTCCGCTTTTTTAGTGGACAGCAATGATGTTTGATAATAAATTTATTAATCGATTACTTTATAACCTTTCCAACCGTAATAGGCACAGAAGACAAAGCAAATCATCGGCACGCAATAGGCCATATAATAGATGTGCTCATTGGCATGCATGAAATAGGCAGTCAACTGCGGGAGACAGGCGTTGCCCACAATCGCCATGACAAGAAATGCAGAGCCGCTCTTTGTCTGATTCCCCAATCCTTTCAATGCCAACGAAAACTGCGTAGGATACATGATGGACATAAAGAAAGAAATAGCCAACATCGCGTATAATCCGACCATTCCGCCCCATATCATGACAACTCCGCACAGGAGAATATTCATCAGTGCATAGATTAACAGCATATCCTGCGGACGGAATTTAACCATCAATCCCGTACCTATCCAGCGTCCTAAAAGAAAAGCGAGCATATACAATCCGAAGAAAGTAGTCGCCGTATCTTCGGGTAGTCCGGCATACGTACAGCAATATACCAAGAAAAGACTGTTGATAGCCGTCTGTCCGCCATTATAGAAGAACTGCGCAATGACTCCCCAACGCAAATGCGAATGTTTCAGTACTCCAAAATCAATCAGCTTTTCTTTCTTATTGTCAGCCGTCGCTTTATCTGAAGAAGCTTCGGCACCCTCATCTCCAATCTTCGGCAGTTTGGAGAATACAAAGACAACAGCTATGGCGACAAGCAGTAAAGCCAATATCAGGTAGGGAAGTTTCATGGCATCCGTTTCCAGTTGGATATAGGCTTGCCAGCCCCCCGGATAATCTACCGGGAGAGTCTCGCGCGTATAGTGAGTTCCACTAAGGATGAGTTTACTCAGGAACATGGCAGCGATGAAAGCTCCCAGACCATTGAAGGATTGTGCCAGGTTCAGTCTTCGCGGAGCCGTTTCGGGAGCTCCTAAAACCGTGACATACGGATTGGCGGCTGTCTCCAGAAAACACATGCCGGTGGCGATAATGAAGAAGATGCAGAGGTAAGCCCAATACTCCTTCAGGATAGCTGCCGGGAAGAACAGCAGGCCACCGATAGCTGCCAATATCAGTCCGAAGATGATTCCCGCCTTATAGCTATATCGCTTCATAAACATAGCTATGGGAATCGGGAAAATAAAATAGGCCAGCCAATAGGCCGTTTCGGTAAAGGAAGCCTCAAAGGTATTCAGCTCGCAGGTCTTCATTAACTGCCGTATCATCGTAGGAAGCAGATTACTGCTTATCGCCCACAAGAAGAAAAGGCAGAAGACCAAAGCCAGAGGTATTGTATATGTATTCTTTTTCATGGTATAATATTGTTTCACAATGTGGTTATTTTCTCAATCATTCAGACATGTTCTTGATGTAAGGAAGCACGGGAAGGTCTGTAAATCCATAAAAGTTCCGAGCATTTTCTCCCAGGAAAAGCGCTTTTTCCTTCTCTGACAATTCAGGTGATTTCAGCACAAAGTCATAGGACATCTTGTAGGTGATAGCTGTAATAGTACGCGGATAATCTGAACCCCACATCAGCTTCTCCATTCCTACCAATTCTGCCGCTTCACGAATAGCCTTAACCGCGCCTTTGAACGGATAGAACTCATCATTGAAAAGCCACGTGATTCCTCCGGATTCAATCATTACATTCGGGTGGCGTGCCAACTTTATCTGTTCGAGCCAATCCGGCAACGTGACCATCCCGAAATGTCCGACAGCTATCTTCAGCCGGGGACATTCTTGAATTATCTCTTCCATTTCAGGAACTTGTGTCGCCCCATCCGCCAAATCAATGGAAAGCATCACATTCCGCTCTTCCATATAGTGGAACATCTGCATCATCTCTTGGCTATTCAGCATCACCCTGCCCTCTTTCAGCAACAGACGATGTGCGGGAATCTTGATAGCTTTAAAACCTTTGGCTATAAGTGCCTTTGCCTGTTCCAGAAATCCCGGTTTACGAAACTCACACATTCCGCATACAAAGAAACGATTGGGATAACAGGCAACAACCTCGGCTAAATATTCATTCTGTATGCCATCAATAAATTCCTGTGTAATGACAGCGGCAGACACTTGCGCATAGTCCATATTCGACAGAAAGACTTCCGCACTATTCACTCCGTCTATCATAAAAGGTGGAACCATCTGCCGGATTTCTCCCATAAATAACGAACGGCCGTTTTCAAGCGTTCGGATAGGGAGTCCATCTACGACCGTATCCTGCCGTAACCACAGATGAGCGTGTGCGTCAATAATTGTGTAGTCCATACGAGCGGTTCTGTTTTATGAGTTTGCCCAGCTTACGCGTTTCTGTTCTCCGATAATATCCTGTACTTCCCGAACGAGTTCCCAATCAACCGGTTTCTCGATGAAAGCGATATTCTTTTTCACATTTTCAGGATTAGTCGTACTGAACAAAGTGGTAGCAATACGAGGATTGCTGACTGAGAATTGCATGGCAAGTTTCTCAATCGGATAGTTTTTCGCTTTGCAATATTCCATTGCTTTGCGACAAGCCTCTACTAAAGGCTTTGGAGCCGGATGCCAAGCGGGAACACCCCGTTCGCTCAATAGTCCCATTGAAAGCGGAGAAGCATTGATTACACCTATTTCTTTAGATTCAAAGTAATCCAGGAAGTCAGCCAGTTTATCATCGCACAGGCAATAATGGCAGAAACTAAGGACAGATTCAACCGTACCGCTTGGAGAGTGGTCGATGACCCATTTCAGATTCTCCAGTTGCAAGTCGGTGATTCCGACATGACCTACGACACCTTTCTCACGCAATTCCACCAAAGCTGGTAGTGTCTCATTTACAACTTGGTTTAAATCGGCAAATTCAACATCGTGCACATTTATCAAGTCGATAAAGTCTATGTTCAAGCGTTCCATACTCTCATACACACTTTCGGTAGCACGCTTGGCAGAATAATCCCATAAGTTCACACCGTCTTTGCCATAACGTCCCACCTTTGTAGACAGATAATAGCGGTTTCGAGGAAGTTCTTTCAGTGCTTTCCCCAGTACGGTTTCTGCTTTATAGTGTCCGTAATAAGGAGAGACATCTATAAAATTCATCCCAGCTTCAACAGCAGTAGCTACCGCCTGGATACCTTCTTTTTCTTTCAAATCATGGAAAACTCCCCCTAAGGAAGAAGCTCCGAAACTAAGAGAGGAAACTTTCATCCCCGTCTTTCCGATTTCATGGTATTGCATACTTTTAGGTTTTAAATAGTTTTGTATGCGACAAAAATAGGTCAGGAATGATTGCCGTCGGTCAGAGGAGAGCGTAAAAAGCAACGTAACGGTTTACGTAAAAAATATTGCTTCAAATGCTCTTATTTATCCGGGAATGTGCTTTCTTTGTAAAAGATTCAAAGCAGAAGACCTTTTAATGGAAAACCGGAAACATACTTCACTCAAAGATCTTGCCCAAGCATTGGGTGTATCGATTCCCACTGTATCCAGGGCGTTGAAAGACAGTCCCGAAATCAGTCGTGAACTTTGTGCCAAAGTTAAGGAAGTGGCCAAAGAGATGAATTATCGTCCCAACCCTTTCGCCATGAGCTTGCGGAAAAATGCTCCACGCATTATCGGTGTGGTCGTTCCGGATATCGTTACCCATTTCTTCGCTTCTATCCTGAACGGAATAGAGAACATGGCTATCGCCAACGGATACTTTGTGATTATCACTACCTCACACGAGTCTTATGAGCATGAAAAGCGGAATATCGAGAATCTGGTCAATATGCGTGTGGAAGGTATTATCGCCTGTCTCTCCCAAGAAACAACCGATTTCTCCCACATCTCCGCCTTGAAAGACATCAATATGCCGCTTATCCTGTTTGACCGTGTTTGCCTGACGGATCAGTTTTCTTCGGTCGTAGCGGATGGGGCACAATCAGCGCAAATGGCTACACAACATCTGTTGGATAATGGAAGTAAACGGGTAGCCTTTATCGGTGGAGCAAATCATTTGGATATTGTAAAGAGAAGAAAACATGGCTATCTGGAAGCCTTGCGTGAGAATCGTATTCCTATCGAAAAAGAGTTGGTTGTTTGCCGGAAGATTGATTATGAAGAAGGTAAGATTGCGACTGAAACATTGCTGTCTCTCCCTCAACCGCCCGATGCTATTCTTGCGATGAATGATACATTGGCTTTCGCGGCTATGGAAGTTATCAAAAGCCATAATCTCCGCATACCGGATGATATCGCTATTATCGGATATACGGATGAACAGCATGCTAATTATGTAGAGCCCAAATTATCAGCAGTATCTCATCAGACGTATAAAATGGGAGAAGCAGCCTGCCGGTTGCTGATTGAACAGATTAAGGGAGATAAAACTGTCAGACAAGTGACGATTCCGACGCATTTGCAGATTAGGGAGAGTAGTATTAAACCATACATTTTATTTTAATATATAAATCTAAATATCATAACTCATTGTTTTTTTCTTGTAGGCAAACATAAAAGAAATTGCAGAATAAAAGTAGCACTTTTACGTAAAAGTGCTACTTTTATTCTGCAACTCATTTTTTAGTAAAAAACTAAATAGTTTTTTTTACAAACACCAATAATTTTAAAAGCTACGAATACAAAATAACTTAGAGATGGCATAGCAATTTTTCGATAAAGGAATAAAACAGTTAGTCACACATCCATACTATCTAGGATTCATATCATATTAAAAGAGAGAAGACTGATAGAGTAAGCTAAAGATGAAATATAGCCAAACTAAGCATTATTTCTAGAACCTACAGACTGAAAAAAATACTTGAATAATATTTCATATTATATTAGGATAGTCCAAAACAAACTCGTATATTGTAGAATCATTTGAAACGAGCTCAAAACAAATGAACACAAAACCAATTGAAAACATTAAAATTTAGTATCATGAAAACATTTATCCATTATTTGGTAGCTTGTATTATATTAGGAATGGTACAAGCATGTAGTCAAAGTACATTTGAAGAAGAACTTTTCGATAAAAAGCCTATTGCAGAATCAGGTACTGTGGAATTTAAATATCAAGGAAACATATACGTTTCTAAATACGAGAGAAATGGAAATGATATCATTTATCAAAATAAGGAGGTTGATAATATAGTCAACTTGTTTAAAGAGAATCCCAATCTCTCTGTATATATACACTCAGATGGGCTACAAGAATATTTTGATTCGTATTCCATATTTTTGAATCAAGAAATATCCAACAAAGATTCAGTCAATCCGACTACAAGAGCAACTGGAATTAGTAGTGCCACCCTAACAGTGTATACTAGAACTAAGTATAGAGGAGACAAAGGAAGTTTTACAGTTAACCAACAAAGACCTATCTTACAAATAAATGATTTAGGAGTTTATAATTTAGCTAATAAAATAACCTCGATGAAACTAAATGGTTTAAGCGTTACTGATGGTCCTTTAACATGTAAGGCTACTTTCTTTGAATATACAAATTGTCAAGGAAGATCTTGTACTTTTCAGATTACATATCCAAACATTGACTTAGGAATTAAGGATTTTTCCAGTATCAGCTTAAACCCCATTCCATTATTACCAGAGCCTTTAGATGATAAAACAAACTCAATTAGGCTTGAACTATAACAATGTAAGTTTAACAATAAAAACGTACTGCAAATCTTTCAAGCATATATAAAACGCATACAAGTTTAGAGAAATTATACTAATCATATTAAATAAAGCTACTGATCCATTTTGAATCAGTAGCTTTATTTACATCTACTCCAAAAGATTAAAACTCACAACTTATTATTTGAATATCAAATATTAAAGTCGAATAACCTTTAATAGGAATTGAAGAACCAGTCGGTGTATACTCGCTAGAGCCATAACCATATTTCCATGGGACATAAATTTCGTAACGTTCTCCGACTTTCATCCGTTGCAGAACTTCCGACAAACCTATCACACGCGAATTAACTGCAAATTCTGCTGTTTTTGAGAAATCAATACTAGGATTCGCTTCTGTAAAAACACCTTCAACTACTTCTCCGACAAAATTATCTTGTTCATCAACACTTCCAAGAATATATGATCCCTTATAATATACTGTTACTACATCAGTTGAACGAGGAGATACATTATAAATTTTTCCATCTCCCACAGGAGTTTTCTTTTTAAAATAAATAGGAACTTTAGAATAAGTAATCATATGAATAGAATCCAAGTTGCCACGAGTAGCCAAATCAGCATGCCTATTAGCTATTGAATCAATAAATGCTTCATTACGCGCCTGCCAATTATCATACTTACCAGTCTCTTCAGTTTCACTACAAGCAGTAAACGCAAGAGCCAATAATATTAAGGAGAATAAATAGATCTTTTTACTCATTCGTCAAAGGTTTATTGTAAAGTTTTCAATAGAGAAGTGATGCTTACTCTGTCTGCAATAATGTTATTCAGTTCAGAGATAGCGACACGCTCTTGCTGCATGGTATCACGGTTACGCAATGTCACACAGTTATCTTCTAATGTCTGATGGTCGACTGTTACACAGTACGGAGTACCAATAGCATCCTGACGGCGGTAACGCTTTCCGATACTATCTTTTTCATCATATTGGCAATGGAAGTGGAACTTCAAATTGTCAATGATTTCACGAGCTTTTTCAGGCAGACCGTCTTTCTTCACCAACGGCATAACAGCTAGTTTCACCGGAGCCAAAGCAGCAGGTAATTTCAATACTACACGGCTTTCACCATTTTCCAGTTGCTCTTCGCAGTAAGATGCACTCATGATGCTGAGGAACATACGGTCTACACCGATAGAAGTTTCAATTACATACGGAGTATATGATTCGTTCAATTCCGGATCAAAATATTTAATGCTCTTTCCAGAGAACTTCTCATGTTGTGACAAGTCGAAGTTAGTACGAGAGTGGATACCTTCCACTTCCTTAAATCCGAACGGCATCAGGAATTCAATGTCAGTAGCCGCATTTGCATAGTGAGCCAATTTATCATGGTCATGATAACGATAGCTACCATCACCAAAGCCCAACGCCTTGTGCCATTTCAGACGGATTTCTTTCCATTTCTTGAACCAGTCGAGTTCAGTTCCCGGCTTTACGAAGAACTGCATTTCCATCTGTTCAAACTCACGCATACGGAAGATGAACTGACGGGCAACAATCTCGTTACGAAAAGCCTTACCAATCTGAGCAATACCGAAAGGAACTTTCATACGACCTGTTTTCTGTACATTCAGGTAGTTTACGAAAATACCCTGAGCAGTTTCCGGACGAAGATAAATCTTCATTGCACCGTCGGAAGTAGAACCCATTTCAGTAGAGAACATCAGATTGAACTGGCGAACCTCTGTCCAGTTCTTAGTACCGGAAATAGGACATACGATTTCTTCGTCAACGATGATTTGGCGGAGTTCATCCAAGTTATTATCATTCAGCGCCTTTGCAAAACGAGTGTGAAGAGCATCACGCTTTGCCTGATGTTCCAATACACGTCCGTTAGTAGAACGGAATTGAGCCTCATCGAAAGTTTCACCGAATCTCTTGGCAGCTTTCGCTACTTCCTTATTGATTTTATCATCATACTTGGCTAACTGATCTTCAATCAGTACGTCGGCACGATAACGTTTTTTAGAATCTTTATTGTCAATCAAAGGGTCATTGAATGCGTCTACGTGTCCGGAAGCTTTCCAGATAGTAGGGTGCATAAAGATGGCAGAGTCGATCCCGACAATGTTTTCGTGCAACAGCACCATGCTGTCCCACCAATATTTCTTAATGTTGTTTTTCAATTCAACGCCCATCTGACCGTAGTCATACACAGCGCCCAGTCCGTCGTAGATATCGCTTGAGGGGAATACGAAACCGTACTCTTTGCAGTGCGATACAAGTTTCTTAAAAACGTCTTCTTGTGCCATTTTCTTTTCTATATCTATTAATTTGATTTTCCTTTTTTCGTAAAAAGTGCCACAAAGATAGGCATTTATCTCATAAATAAGACAGAGAGGGTATTAATTTATCTTATTTACCCAACAACCACTTCCAAACCGGTATTACCTTAATCGTACATTCCTCCAACTCAATCTGTTCTTCATCGTCATACGTTATTATCAATAACTGCCGACATTCAACTACTTTACTCAATTTTACCAATGCCTGAACTTCCCGTTGAAAAGTCTCATCAGAGAGATTCATGGTATAACAAACCTGTATAGCCACTCCTGTTTCAGGCAAGTAAAAATCAACCTCTACATTTCTATTATAGAAGAATACAGCATCGTCCGTTCCATAACGCCGCAATAGTGTCACAGCGACCAAATTCTCAAGCAATGAGGTATCAGCATCCAAAAGAAGTAAATTGAGGATACCATTATCTGCAAAATAATATTTAGGATTGGTTTCACGCTCTACCAATTTATCCGCAATATTTTGTATAGGAATTAACAGGCAAGCATCTTTGGCATATTCCATATAGTTAATGACAGTATTCTTCGATATTTTCACTCCGGTCGAAGCTACAATATTAGTTATACGAGTAAACGAAACCGGTTGCTTTATACTTTCGGCCAATTTACGGAAAAGGATGCGTAAAGCAAAAGTATTTTCGATGGAATGTCTTGCTGCAATATCCCCTAAATATATCTTTTGATAGACACTTGTCAGATAATCCCGTTTCGCAGCAAGCGATGCCCCTTCCGGGAAACCACCGGAACGAAAATAATCATTGAATATACGTTTTATTTCCGCCCGACTTTCTGTTGCAAACAAAGAATTCTCTGTAACTCCAACTCCATTAGCATAAAGAAACTCTTTAAAATCATAAGGGTATACATGTACTGTAATGTATCGTCCCCCCAAAGTGGTAGCTACATCCTGACTAAGCATTTTAGCATTGCTTCCTGTCACATAAACCCTATATTTATTATCAGCCAATCGGCGTGCAAACTTGTCCCAACCATCAATATTCTGAATTTCATCCAAGAAAAGCATAGGTCTATCCACTGACATTTCAGCATGCACTTCAAGTATAAGATTTAAATCTGCCGCCGTCATTCCAATCAAACGCTCATCTTCAAAATTCACATATAGCATTTCATTCCAAGTATGCCCACTATGCAAAAGTTCCTGTATCCGTTGATAAAGCAAAAATGATTTTCCTGCCCGCCGGATACCTACAAATACATAATTTCCAAACTCTTCAAACTGAAAACTACGAGATATAACCTGATGTTTGACTACCTCATTTCTATTATCTAATAGAACTTCTTTTAATACTTCTTTTCTAATCATATTTGGCATTTTGTTCTAACCACTGAACAAATATAGGCAATTCCTGTTCAATCAACAAGACAATATTAGTTTTTCATGCAACTATTCATCAATTTCCACCCTTTCCACATCAAATTCCGCCAGTTCCGTTTCCTTATCCACCCTTTTCATCTCCTTGCTCAACATACTTTCAGGCATATAATATTTAAAAGGCCAGATATCTTCAGCAGGTACTAGCAAAGAAAAACAAAATCATTTCTCATATTCTCATAAAAGTATATATTTGCTTGATAATTAAATATATAAACTATGAGAATTAAAATATTTACATGTATTTCTCATACTTTTTTCCTAAAAACACGCTTAAAACAATGCATTTCTCATACTATTTTCGGTATTTCTCATACATCGCAAATGTTATTCTCATAACCTAATCATCAGTACTTAATGAATTGCAGTAAAACCATGAGTTATCTCCATTATAACTAACTGATAATCAAAGATTATCCTACTGTAATCAATAGATTTTCTATAAGACATCTCTATCGTTGCACTCTAGTGAACAAGCTTGTGCACTAGAGTAAACAGGTCTATCCACTTGAGTGCACAGCACTGTTCACTGGAGTACAATAATACAGATGAAGGTAGGAAAATATAATAATGCAGGCTGTGAAAGATATATTATCTACTGACTGAACATACAAACTACGGTTATATTGGTCGCTACATACCAATCTATTGAAACAAAAATAAGCATGATATATAGCATGAGAAATGCGAAATAAAGTATGAGAAATACCTTTTTTGAAGGCATTTTACAGCAATAAGCTATGAGAAATACATGTAGAGATTTTAATTCTCATAGTTTATATATCTAATTATCAAACAAATACACTCTTCTATGAGAATATGAGAAATGATTTTAAAAAATCGTTTCTAGTGCGATAGGGAGCATAGGTCATACAAATTATTCCTGCTACAAAAATTAGTCTTTATTCTAAGAGAATAAAAGAATTCTTTTATATTTGTGCATCCTATCATAATACTAAAGAAAAACAACAGACCATGATTAAGATTCTTCTACTGATAGACTACTCCAGCGAGTTCGACAGGAAGCTGCTACGTGGACTTGTCCAGTACTCCAAGGAAAACGGGCCTTGGCTCTTTTATCGGCTACCTTCTTATTATAGTGCAATGTACGGAGAGCAGGGTATTCTGAAATGGGCAAAAGAGTGGAAAGCCGATGCCATCATCGGCCAATGGAACAACGACACGATTGATTTGCAGAAAGAACTGAATATACCGGTGGTACTACAAAACTATCATCACCGGAGCGTTACTTACTCCAACTTAACCGGTGATTATAAAGGTACGGGAAGAATGGCCGCTCAATTCTTTGCCAAAAGAATGTTTCGCAACTTCGCTTATTTTGGTGTAAAAGGAGTAGTCTGGTCAGATGAACGCTGCCAAGGCTATCACCAGGAAGTAAAACGCATTGGCGGTGAGTTTTTCAGTTTCGAATCTGACAAACAGGAAGACGAGATAAGAATGGAAGTGAGCCGGTGGTTGCAGCAACTTCCCAAACCAATTGCCCTGTTCTGCTGTGACGATGCGCACGCCCTGTTCATTTCCGAAACCTGCCGGATGACCAACATCCATATTCCCGAAGAAATCGCCTTATTAGGTGTGGATAATGACGAACTGATGTGCAACATCTCCGACCCGCCCATCTCATCCATAGAGCTCGAAGTAGAAAGGGGCGGATATTCTATCGGCAGACTCATCCACCAACAAATAAAGAAAGAGCATGAAGGTACTTTCAATATTGTAATCAACCCTATCCGCATCGAACTGCGGCAATCGACGGAGAAACACAATATTAAAGACCCCTATATCCTGGAAGTAGTGAAGTACATAGATTCTCATTACAGCGCCGACCTGACGATAGAATCCCTGCTTGCCAACCTTCCGCTATCCCGCAGGAACTTTGAAGTGAAATTCAAGAATGCGCTGAACACTTCTATCTATCAGTATATCCTGAATTGCCGATGCAATCATCTGGCGGACTTGCTGCTTACGACAGATCGCCCACTGAGCGATTTAGCCATAGAAGTAGGTTTCAAAGATTATAATAATACCTCGCGTGTATTCAAGAAATACAAAGGTTGTTCGCCTATCGAATATCGTCAGAAACGAAATTTGATAATACATAATGTGGGAAGTTCAGCGATAGAATAAAAGAGAATAAGAAGCGAACTCCCACTTTCATTAGATTGCACCTTTCGAAGAAGCCATTACACTGTTTTTTAAGATTCACCTGAACCGCTATCCCGTACTTTATTTATTGTTTTAACACAATCACCTCACAATCTTGCGCAAAATGAAGATTCAATTGCGCAAATTGTGCGTAAATAGATTTAAAATACCCATACTTTTGCAGATATAGAAGACGTCTGAAAAACTATATTTTCATTTTCACCAATTAAAATAATATTATGAATCACTAATTTAAATGTGCAGATTATGAATAAAGGTATAATTTATCTATGCATGGCGCTTTTATGTTTCGCCTGCAATGACTCCGATGCGGGAAACACGCTGCCTCTATCTTTCCAGACTATACAGATGGAAAACAACTCCAACTTTGTCACCCTGACAGCCATCACGGACGGGGATGCAAAAGATGCGTCATTCGAATGGTCTATCCCCAGCAAAAACTTACGACTGACAGGTAGAAGCGTAGTATGCTATTTCGAACAGAAAGGAACGTATGAAGTCACCCTGACAAGTGAATGGAATTCGCAGAAAGGTTCGATTACCAAGACAATTACGATAGAGAACGATTCTTACTACCATCAGCAAGGGGAACAGCTTTGGTGGAATGACGAGTTCACGTCCTATACTCTCGACAAGATGGCCTGGAACTATGATATAGGTACTGAAGGATGGGGAAACAGCGAAAAGCAAAACTATACAAGCAGCTCGGAAAACTCCTTTATCAGAGATGGCAAGTTAGTGATAAGAGCCTTAAAGTTGGACGGGAAAACCGGAGAAGAGAAAGGGGATTTCACTTCTGCACGTATCATGACGAAAGGAAAGATAGAAATCAACCGGGGACGCGTGGAAGTACGCGCCAAAGTGCCCGGAGTGAAAGGTACTGTTCCCGCTATCTGGTTTTATGGTAAAAACGCATACCCTTGCTATTCCGAGCTGGATATGATGGAATATGTGGCCTATGAAAAGAATAAGATTCACGGCACTGCTCACACTACCGCGACACTTGCCAATCCGAAAGAAGAAACAAACGTTTCGTCCGGCACTATCATGGTGAACGACGTAGAAACCAGTTTCCATATCTACGGAATGAACTGGACAGACGAGAAAGTGGAGTTTTATGTAGACGATCCGTCAAATGTGTACCTGAGTTTCACTCCGTCGCAAAAAGACAATCCCCGCTTCTGGCCTTTCAACAGTGAACTGTATCTGATTATGAATGTCTCCGTCGGCGGAACCTGGGGAAGCCGGTATGGCATAGACCTGGATAAATTTCCTTTGGAAATGGAAATTGACTATGTGCGTATTTTCAAAAAGAACTAATTACTAACCTTAAAAGATACAAAAGTGAAAAACTCAATTCATTCATTCCATTCGTCCGAAAGAAGAATTTTCCTAAGGAGTTTTTTTCTAATGGTATATATATGCTGCTTCAGTCTGACAGTATTTGCCCAAACGCAGTTCGTGGTGTCCGGCAAAGTGATCGGAGCAGACAAAGAACCCATTATCGGCGCCACCATTCAGGATAAAGCCAATAAAATCGGAGTAATCTCGGATATAAACGGTAATTTCAGCATTAAGGCATCTTCACGCAACGCCACACTCCACGTCAGCTATATAGGTATGAAATCCACGGAAGTCAAGGTAGAGGGAAAGTCCACACTTACAATAGTCCTGGAAGAGAATACAGTAAAAATAGACGAAGTAGTGGTCACGGCACTCGGCATCAAACGGGAAGCGAAAGCTTTGGGATATGCCGTATCTTCAGTAAATAACGAAACACTGACTGCCGGTAACGAGCAGAATGTGATGTCCGCCATCTCCGGTAAAGTAGCAGGCGTCGATATCTCTTCCACCACTGCAGGCCCTTCAGGTTCCACACGCGTCATCATACGCGGTAACTCGCAATTGAGCGGTTCCAACCAACCGTTGTATGTTATCGACGGCATGCCGGTAGACAACACCGAACTGGAAGGAGCCGGGAAATGGGGCGGATACGACTATGGCGATGTGCTTTCCTCTCTCAATCCGGATGATATTGAAAACATCTCCATTCTGAAAGGTCCTTCGGCATCCGCACTCTACGGTTCAAGAGCTTCCAATGGTGTCGTACTCATCACCACCAAGTCCGCCGGCAAAAAGAAAGGAATCGGAGTGGAATTTTCATCCAATCTCAGTATCGTAAAACTGTTAAGCAACTTCGACGATTACCAGCGTGTCTACGGACAAGGACGCGACGGCCGCCCGCCGATGTCCCCGGAGACAGCCTCGAACACGTCGCAAGTGTCTTGGGGTGGTAAACTGGATCCGAGCCTGGAAGCCAACATTTATAACGGGGAATTGCGCAACTACGGAAATGTGAACAATAACATATTGAGCTTTTTCCGCACCGGCATCACAACGACCAATGCCGTAGCTTTCAACAAGACCAATGATAACACATCTTTCCGTGTATCCATATCGGATATGCGCAACTGGGATATCGTTCCCGAATCGGACTTGAACCGCACAAGCGTTTCTTTCAAGGGAAGTGCCAAAATGACCAAACGCTTGACAGTAGAAGCACAGGGTACTTACAGCTACGAGACTGTAAAGAACCGTCCGGCATTGTCCGACAGTCCCAGCAATATAGGTAACGCCCTGATCGGTATCGCACCGAACTTCGACCAGAAATGGCTGGCAGCCAACTACAAAGACGAAGCCGGACGCTACAACGACTGGAACGGGGACAAATACCGTATCAATCCTTACTGGGTAATCAATGAAATGAGCAACAAATCGAAACGCGACCGCCTGATGGGACAAGGACGTGTCTATTATTCCTTTATGGACTGCCTGCAAGCCAGTTTCAAGGCAGGACTGGATTCTTATACTTTCCGGTTTACGGACTTCACGCCTATGTACACTCCCGGTTTCGTGGACGGCTTGATGAAAGAAATGACCAACAACGTGATGCAATACAACTTCGAAATGATGCTTCGTTTCCAGAAACGTTTCAAGGATTTTGATGTTTCGGCTTTTGCCGGCGGCAATGTCATGCGTTACGAGTATGAATCAATGATACAAACAGGACAGTCACAAGTGATACCCGACCTGCAGGATATTACCAACTACTCCAGCATAGAGACAGAACACGCATTGGTACGCAAGGCGGTACGCTCCCTGTTCGGACAGGTAAGTCTGGGATATAAGGAACTGATCTATATTGATGCCACTTTCCGCAACGACGTATCTTCCACATTAAGTGCCAGCAACCGTTCTTATTTCTATCCTTCCGTATCGGGAAGCTTGATATTCTCCAACCTCTTCGAGCATAAGGACTGGCTGACATTCGGAAAGCTGCGCGGATCATGGGCGAAAGTGGGTGGTGATACAAGCCCTTATCAGTTGCAATTGGAATACGGTCTGAAAGCATACACCAACAAAGGTACATCTCTGGGATATATAGCATCCGGCTCCGTACCCAACGCCAACCTGAAACCGACCTCTACTTATTCGTTCGAAGTAGGATTGGACGTGCGCTTCTTTGACAACCGCTTGGGACTGGACCTGACTTACTATCAACAGACGACCAAAGATCAGATTCTATCTCTTCCGTTGTCACAAGCTACCGGATACAAACGTGCCGTTATCAATGCCGGTGAAATAGCAAACAAAGGTATCGAGGCTTCTCTCTCGTTCGTCCCCGTAAAAACGAAGAATTTCACATGGGATGCCAGCGTCAACTTCGCGAAAAACTATAATGAGGTGGTAAAACTGCATGATGAAGTAAAAGACTTCGAACTGGCTTCCGCCCGTTGGGCAAACGCTTCCATCTATGCCAGCGAAGGTCAGCCTTATGGCGTTATTGTTGGCAAGAAGCTGAAACGTACGGAGAAAGGGGATGTTATTTTTGAAAACGGGCTGCCCACTTTCGACGACAAGGTTTCCGTTCTAGGAAATGGCAACTATGATTTCACGCTGGGTTTCCGCAATGCGTTCACCTACAAGAATCTCTCAATGAGTGTATTGTTCGATATGAAATTCGGTGCGGATATTTATTCCATGAGTGCTATGCAGTCTCACGTAAACGGTACGTCGAAAGAGACATTGGAAGGACGCCAGGAATGGTATCGTTCCGAGCAAAAACGGCAATCGGCAGGCGTTCCGGCAGGAAACTGGATAGCTACCGGCGGCTATGTGGGTAAAGGAGTGATGGCAATAAAGAATGACGATGGTGAGATGATGTATGTGCCCAACAATGTATGTGTAGACCCCGCGAAATACTGGCAGGCACTGCAAACAACTTCTCCCGAACCGTTCATCTACGATAATTCATTCGTTAAGCTACGCGAAATATCGCTCTCTTATACCTGCCCCAAGAAATGGTTCGTACATACTCCTATCGAGTCGATAACCCTCTCTGCTTACGGGCGTAATCTATTGTTAATCTATTCCAATGTCGACAATATAGATCCGGAATCTTCTTACAACAACGGCAATGGTCAGGGATTTGAGTATGGCTCATTACCTTCACGCCGCACCTTCGGATTCGGCATTAATGTTAAATTCTAATATAACGCACACCGAATATGAAAAGAATAAAATGGAATTTCCTAATTGTCAGCTTCTTCTGCCTGTGCAGTTGCGCCGACCTCACAGAGTTGAATGAAAATCCGACGAAGGCAACCGGCATCTCTTCTCATTTGCTGATACCTACTATACAATTGACTCATTCACAATACCTGCAGAGTACTCTCCGCTATATGATTTTTCCGGGAGCGTTTGTCAACCACTGGATTGGCGGCTGGAGTATGCAGGAATATGGTGGCAAGTGTAAGAAACGTGTCGACTACATGGAACGTCTTTGGACAATCTACTATCCGGAAATTATCAAGACAGCCGTCGCCCTGATAGACCAGACCGCCGACAACCCGGAAGAAACCAACCTGAATGCCATCGGCCGTATCCTGAAAGTGGAAGCTTTCCTGAAACTGACCGATTATTACGGTGATATTCCTTACTTTGAAGCAGGTAAAGTCTATCAGGAAAATATTGTAAAGCCGAAGTATGACAAACAGGAAGATATCTACATGGATTTTCTGAAAGAACTGCGAGAGGCTTCCGCCCAACTGACCCCGACAGCCATAGCGCCTCAGAATGACCTTTATTTCAACGGCGACATAGAAAAGTGGAGACGTTTTGCCAATTCTCTGTGGCTGCGTATCTCCATGCGGCTTCTGAAAGTAAACCCGACACTCGCACAGCAGGAAGCCAAGGCTGCCTATGAAGCGGGAGTAATGAACTCCAACCAGGACATTTGTTATGTGGAGCATGAATCCAGCAGACTGGAAGAAGGACCCGGCAACGGATTCGCCAACCAATTGCTGGAAGACCCGCAACACAGTAATTACCGCATGACCACCGAACTGCTGGATGCGCTGACTTCCGTCAACGACCCGCGTACCGTATATATAGGAGGCGCATATACCGATGGCGACCGCGTAGATATAACCACGCAGGTGTATGAAAAGTTGGGAGCCTATCAGGGAGTTCCCGCACAGGACTTTATTTATAATGCATGGTCGGCGGCATTAACGCTCACGGTTGACGGAAAAGAAGTAAGCGTCACTCATAATTATCAAAAGATGCAGCCTTCCAAACTATTGACTAATCCGGGTTCTCCATATATTCATCTCAGCTATGCGGAAACCGAATTTTATTTGGCCGAAGCGGCTGTCCGCCAGTGGAACGTATCCTCTGAAAGTGCCAAAGAGCACTATAAGAAGGGCTTGAAAGCGGCAATCAAACAATGGGAACTGTTCGGAGCCACTCTGCCAACAGACGCACAAATCAATACGTTTGTAGATAAACAGGCTGTATTGCTGGATGCCGGGACTACCGGAGCATTAGAGGAAATAAACAAGCAATTATGGATACTCTATATCCTCGACCCGATTGAAGCATGGTCTAACATCCGCCGCACTGAAATGCCGAGCAAATATGTCATGTTCAAGAACCTCGCCCCTACGGAGAATGAGTCTAACGGAAAACGTCCTGCCCGCATGATGTATCCGATAGAAGAACAGACCAAAAACAAGGCTAATCTAGAAGCAGCCCTCGAACGCATCGGTGGTACGGACGACTGGACAAAACGTATGTGGTGGGACAAATAATAAAAATAAGACTGAAGATTTATAAGAATATCAAACCAGGAATAAATAAAATAAGATACTATATGAAAACAAATTACCTTTTTTTTCTATTATGCCTCATCGGTATAATGTCAGGAAGTTGCAAGGATGATTCTGCCAACAATCCGGTATTCGGTGACGACGAAATACCTTATATCTATACGGATATGCAGGAAACGACATCGGCCATAGCGGGCGAAGTGACGGAATTCAAAGTGCTGGTATCTCCGGCAGATGAAAAGACTTCCGTTAAATGGTTACTGGACGGTGAAGAAATAGGAACAAGCGCTTCACTGGTTTATACTTTCCCCGAAGCGGGCTCTTTCAGGCTGCGTATCGAAGTCAGACGAAACGGATTATTAAATTACAGGAACTTTGCCCTGACGGTAAAAGAGCCGGTGACACCCCCCGAAGAACCGACTCCTTCCGAATTAAAAAAGAAAATATTCTGCTACTTGTCAAACGGCGCTATCGCCAGCCGCGAAATCGCATGGGAGCAGATGTCTCATTTATGTGTCGTAGGTGGTGTCACGACTGACGGAACTATCCAGGCAGCGACTACTCTTCAGGCAAATGCCGATTTCATCAAGCAAGGACAAGCCAAAGGAGTGAAAATCTTACTATCCATGGATCTCGCCAGCGTAATGAAAACCATGACGGATGAGTTCCGTCAATCACTCGGGGAAAGAGCTTTGCAAGTGGTGGAAGATTGCGGCCTGGACGGAATCAATGTTTTCTTTGAAGGATGGACAGGCAGCGGTGCAGGTGGTTCCGACAAAGCAGAGAATGCAACTTACGCAAGTCACCTGAAAGCACTTTACCAACAACTGAAAGCCGGACTGGGCGATAAGTTACTAACAGCCGGTGTAAAAGGGGACAGTGAAGGTATGTGGGGAAGTCAGAATGCCTACAACGGTGATTTCTCGATGTTCGAATCCGTGGATTATATCAATGTGGCGATATATAACTTTACCGGAGCCTGGGCTTCATCCGCAGTAGCCCAACACGCAAGTTACGAGCATTTCACTGCTGCAGCGACTCAGTGGAGTACTATCAACGGAATTGATAAGGGAAAAATCATTTTAGGCTTACCGGCCTATGGAATCCAGTTCCAGAGTACCACTGTCCCGACCGGTGCCGTACGCAAAGCATACAAGGTTATTTTAACGGAATATGCAGCGGACAGTCCTGTCGAAAAAGATGAAATCGAAAAGGATGGCAAAATTGTCTTCTATAACGGTCACCCGCTCGTGCAACAGAAATCCGACTATGTGGTGGATAACGGCTTCGGCGGAATTCTGCTGAATGACCTTTCGGACGACTCGGAAGACGACGCAACAAGTTTGCTGAACGTCATCTACAAGACCTTTATAAAATAATAATCCAATATTTAGGATATATGTCGACTCAATCAAATAGATTACTTGCACTTGACGTAATAAGAGGAATTACCATTGCCGGAATGATTTTGGTTAACAATCCCGGTTCCTGGCAGTCTGTTTATGCCCCGCTAAAACATGCACAGTGGAATGGGCTAACCCCCACAGACTTGGTTTTCCCTTTCTTTATGTTCATCATGGGCGTAGCTATCCACTTCTCATTACGTAAGTTTGAGAAGTTGGATACTGCCGTCAGCATGAAAATCATCCGTCGCACCGTGGCACTCTTTGCCGTAGGAATCGCTCTGGACTGCTTTTCCAAACTTTGCTACGGAACGTTTTCATGGGAAAATTTGCGTATTCTCGGCGTGATGCAACGACTTGCCCTTGCCTATGCGGGCGGTGCGTTCCTTGCCATCATCGTTCCGAAAAAATACTATCTGGGCGTGGCCGGCGGTATCTTGTTGGTATATGTCGGCTTATTACAGGGTTTCAATGGGTATATACATTCTGCCGACAACTTGATTGCAATGATTGACGTCAAGTTATTAGGAGCCAGTCACTTGATTAAGGAAGCTGCCGATGGCGGCAGCTTCGCTTTCGAACCGGAAGGATTGCTTAGTACCATACCTTGTTGGGCACATGTATTGCTGGGCGCATATGTCGGCAATATAATTACCGATACAGGCGATAATAGAGAACGTGTCCGCAAGATTGCATTGTTCGGGACAATTCTGCTCTTTGCGGGCTTCCTGCTGCAATACCTCGACCCTATCAACAAGAAGTTGTGGACAAGTTCATACACGCTGGTGACTTGCGGAGCGGCCTCGCTTCTTCTCGCCCTGCTGATAGATGTCATAGATGTCCGTCAACGAAAAGGATGGAGCCGTTTCTTTGAAGCCTTTGGCGTAAATCCCCTGTTCATGTACTGTGTCGGCTGGATTGCCAGTGTACTGTTCAGCCTGTCGTTCATTCCTTGGGACGACCGGGTTATCAGCATACGCGGTTTACTCTATAATCAGACTCTGCAACCTTTGCTGGGCGATTATCTGGGTTCATTCATTTACGCCTTGATTTTCATCATTATCATTTGGGGATGCGGATATGTCCTCTATCGTAAACGCATTTATATAAAACTGTAAAAAGAGATGTCTATGGATAACGTTCAATCAAGACAACCGTCCAACCTGATCCCGATGATTATGCTGGGGATGCTGTTTTTCATCTTCGGATTGGTGTCATGGGTCAATTCCATCCTGATACCTTACTTCAAGGTATCCTGCGAATTGACGCATACACAATCCTATCTGGTAGCCCTGGCATTCTACATTGCCTATCTGGTCATGTCTATTCCTGCCGCCCGGCTGATTGGCCGGGTAGGCTCGAGACGGGGCATTATGATCGGATTATGGCTGATGTCGGCAGGAACGCTCATGTTTGTTCCCGCCGCCTATACAAGAGCCTATTCTATATTCTTGACCGGGCTGTTCACAATAGGAACCGGGCTGTCCATACTGCAAACGGTAGCCAATCCTTATGTAACCATACTCGGCCCGATAGAATCCGCGGCAAGGCGTATCAGTATTATGGGACTTTGTAACAAGATTGCCGGTATTCTCGCACCTTTATTATTCGCGGCTGTCATCTTGAAATCGACAGATAATGAATTATTCGAAGTACTCAAAAACAACAGCGTTACGGGCGTAGAGAAAGATATTCTGCTGGATGGTTTAATCCGAAGAGTCATTGTTCCTTATTCCGTACTTTCATTATTCCTGTTTTTATTTGGCTGCGCCATCTATTTCATCCGGTTGCCGGAACTGGGAAATAACCAGCAGGAAGATATCACCCATGCCAGCAAAGACCGCCAATCTATCGGTTCATACCCTTATCTTATCATGGGCGTATTTGCCATCTTCTTTCATGTAGCGGCACAAGTGATTTCCATTGATACTATAATCAGCTATGCGGAGAGTATGGGGTTCAATCTTCAGGAAGCCAAGATTTTCCCCAGTATTACATTATCGTGCGCTCTTGTAGGTTATTTTCTAGGTATCCTGTTGATTCCGCGCTTTGCCAGCCAGCAACTCATGCTTCGGATTTCTACCGTAGGCGGATTGATTCTGTCAGTTTGCGTACTATTCATCCCCGGCACGATACAGATGTCCGGACATACGACTTCACTTTCCATCTGGTGCCTGAGCCTGATGGGAGTATGCAATGCATTGATTTATGCAGGAATATGGCCGCTTGCCATACACGACTTGGGACGCTGGACAAACTTAGGTTCTTCATTTATGGTGATGGCTTTATGCGGAAATGCTTTTATGCCCGTCATCTATGGATTGATAGCAGATCACCACGGACTGCGTAGCGGATATATTGTATTGATACCTTGCTTTCTTTACTTGATTTTTTACGCTTTCTATGGATATAAAATTAATCACTGGTCAGAACTATGGAAATTAAAAAAGGACAAATAACCAGAATATTCAACGGAGAAATCATCACTCCGGACAAAAATCTCGGAATAGGTACCGTACTTATCTCCGAAGGAAAAATCATAGGTGTGGAACCCGGAAATTATAAAGTGGCCGACAGTGTGGATTATGATGCCAAAGGCGGTTTTATCGCTCCCGGTTTTATAGACCTGCATACCCACGGCGCAGGGGGCTCCGATTTCATGGATTGCACGGAAGAAGACTGTCTTGCCATTGCCCGTGAGCATCTCAAGCACGGAACAACCTTGCTCTATCCCACCACTCTGGCTTCGGATAACCAGGAACTGCTTCGTTTCCTTGATGTATATGACCGCGTGAAAGGACAACATGCCGGTGCCGCATTTGGTGGTTTGCATTTGGAAGGCCCCTACTTTGCCTATGCATTCCGGGGAGCGCAAGACCCTCGTTATTTGCGCAATCCGGCCCCCGAAGAGTATATGGAGATATTGGACAAAAGTCAGGATATTGTTCGTTGGAGCATTGCTCCCGAATTGCCCGGTGCTTTAGAATTTGGCGATCTTTTGCGAGGAAAGGGAATTCTTCCATCCATTGCCCATACCGATGCCATATATGAGGACGTGGTAGAAGCTGTTCGTCATGGTTTTACGCATATCACCCATTTCTATTCCTGTATGAATGGAATCACCCGGCGAAATGCGTACCGCTATGCAGGATGCATCGAAGCCGGTTATTTACTGGACGAAGTGACCATTGAACTGATTGCAGACGGAATACATGTTCCGGCTCCTCTCATGAAACTGGCTGTTAAAAACAAAGGAGCGGAGAAGATAGCCTTAGTAACCGATTCTATGCGTGGCGCAGGTATGCCCGAAGGAAAAAGCATACTGGGAAGCCGCGAGAAAGGGCAGGAAATTATTATTGAAGGCGGAGTCGCCAAAATGCCTGACAGGCAGTCTTTTGCGGGAAGTGTGGCAACAGCCGACCGCCTTGTACGGAATATGTATCAATTGGGAGAACGCTCTATCGAGGAAGCTGTATGCATGATGTCCCTGACTCCCGCCACCATTATGGGAATCCAGGAACAAAAAGGTAAAATAGCCAAGGGATATGATGCTGACATTGTGGTGTTCAATGCAGACATTCAAATTCAACAAGTATTTATTAATGGACAACAATATTAGAGTAACTATGGAGATTATTGAAACAACAGAAATAAAAGAATTAAAAAAAGACAACTTACGCATCCGTATATGCGACAGCCGTTGCACTCTGGGCATGGATGCCGCCCAAACTGCAACGCAAGTCATAAACCAATTATTAGCCCAGAAGAAAGAAATCAATATTCTGTTTGCAGCAGCTCCCTCGCAAAACGAGTTTCTTGCTGTCCTGCAAAAACAAGACCTTCCATGGCATCGCATCCATGCTTTACACATGGATGAATATGTCGGGCTAAAACCTGACGCCCCACAACGTTTCGGAAATTTTCTCAAAGAGCATATCTTCGATTCTGTTCCTTTTCAATCGGTAAACTACTTGTTCAGGGAAGGAGCAACACCCGAAGAAATCTGTAATACTTATGAGCGAATCCTTCAGGAACACCCTCTCGACATTATCTTTATGGGAATCGGGGAAAATGGGCATATCGCCTTCAATGATCCGCATGTAGCCCGTTTTGATGATCCTCAACTGGTTAAAATCGTATCATTAGATGAAGTTTGCCGTATGCAACAAGTACATGACGGTTGTTTCTCCCATATTGATGAAGTTCCCCGGCAGGCTGTCACTGTCACTATTCCCGTCATGCTAAAAGCTACCTGTATTTTCTGTATGGTTCCGGGAAAACCGAAAGCAAAGGCTGTGAAGAATACATTGTATGGCCCTGTCAGTACAGACTGTCCGGCATCCATACTCCGAACGCATCCGCATGCGACACTTTATTGCGATTTAGACAGCGCATCACTTTTACCCATTTAAAATAGCAACCATGAATAACAATCTACATTCTTTTATATACAAAAGCCTGTTTCTATTAGGTATATTCTTGTGTTCATGTGCTCCTGCAAAAAGCGCACAGTCCTCTTCCGACTTTAAAGTCAGAGCTTTCTACCTGGATTGCCGTACGCAAGTAATGACGGTTTCGGCTATTAAAGATTTCGCTTCCGATTTGTTCACGAAAGGAATTAACACCTTACTGATAGAATATGAGGCAACTTTTCCTTTTCAGAAACATGCTACTCTATGCAATCACTTGGCTTTCAGCCGCAATGAAGTCAAAGATATTATCAAACATTGCACTTCGTTGGGAATAGATGTAATACCATTACAGAACTGCTTCGGGCATAGTGAATATATTCTGCGTCATGATCGGTATGCCCATTTGCGGGAAGATAGAAAAGAAGTGTCACAGGTATGTCCGCTGAAAAAAGAAGAAGCAAAAAAAGTATTCCGGGAAATATTTCGGGAAGTGGCAGAGCTACATCCTTCTCCTTACTTTCATATAGGAGCTGATGAAACTTATTTATTGGGAAGTTGCGCACAATGTTCCAAAGTAGAAAAGTCACGACTTTTTGTTGATTATATAAAGGCGATGTATGAAGTGGTCAAAGAGATGGGAAAACAACCTATCATTTGGGCAGATATTATTTTGATGCATCCTGAAGCCGTACAGGAATTACCCAAAGACCTTATTTTCGTAGACTGGAACTATGGTTGGGAACCGGATCGTTTCGGTAAACTCGAAAATCTATTGAAACTGGGGGTAAAGATGTGGGGAGCAACGGCTTTGCGCTCTGCACCGGACAATGTGTATTTAACCCAATGGATGAAACACTTTGATAATTTGACTACATTCCTGCCCTTTGCCCGTTCACATGGTTATGAAGGAATCATAGAAACATCCTGGTCTACTAGCGGCACGTATGGTTTTCATTACGATAATGGCTGGGAAATTATCAGTATGCAGCCTGTCCGCCAGGTTTACCCGATGTCCGGTTTCCAGATATTGATAGACGCTTATTGCCAGGCAGCCAACTCCCAAGAAGCATTAAATTCCCGGGACTTTATCTTATCATACGCACAGCAGCGGTATGGGCTTTCCAATAAAGAAGCACAAATCTTCCTTGATTATTTCTCCCTTCCCCAAGAATTGGTTCGCAATGGAAAGGATAGCAAAGGAACGGCTATCGGGCAAGTTATCTCAAGCAACAAAGAATTCAAAAACAAATTCGATAAGCTCTCGCCACGGCAACATTCCAACGAATTTGAACATTATCGGTTAATGCTGGATCTGCGTATTAATTATCTTAGCTATAAAGAGATTGAGTTTATTTATAATTCAAACAGTTATGATATGACTCAAGCGTCAGAGCTTGCTCAAAGACTGAATAAAATAATATCCGAAGCAGATAAGCTGGACAAACGTTTTGTACATATCAACAAAGGGTATTTAAAATCCGGACAAGCGGAAGAGATAAATGCGCTGAGAACAGAAAAGATGAAAGAACTATACCATGCTTTGTTAAGGCAGACTAAAATGTAAGTTACACTTCGCTGGTTCAGTGATAAAAAACGTGAGTTCTTTTCGTCCTCATATGAATTTATTTCGTATTTTTGCGTGGACATCCCCTTTTTTGATGTTTAGGAAGAAAATTTGTTGTAAAAGCAAAGCGAAGATTGATATATGAGTGACGAAATTAACGAGATACCGGAAGGACATTCAGACTACAAACCGGCGGACGCGCGGGACGAAAACGTAAAACATCAACTGACAGGCATGTACCAGAACTGGTTTCTGGACTACGCTTCGTATGTGATTCTCGAGCGTGCCGTCCCCCATATTAATGACGGTTTAAAGCCTGTTCAGCGACGTATCCTGCATTCCATGAAGCGTCTGGACGACGGACGATATAACAAAGTTGCCAACATTGTGGGACACACCATGCAGTTCCATCCGCATGGTGACGCTTCCATCGGAGATGCCCTGGTGCAGCTCGGACAGAAAGATTTGTTAATCGACTGCCAGGGTAACTGGGGTAATATCCTTACCGGAGACGGTGCTGCCGCTCCCCGTTATATCGAAGCGCGCCTTTCCAAGTTTGCTTTGGATGTTGTTTTCAATCCCAAAACGACCGAATGGAAACAGTCTTACGACGGGCGAAACAAGGAACCGGTCACTCTTCCCGTGAAATTCCCGCTATTACTGGCACAGGGCGTGGAAGGTATCGCCGTAGGACTTTCTTCCAAGATTCTGCCGCACAACTTCAACGAACTTTGCGACGCTTCTATCAGCTACCTGCGCGGCGAAGAGTTCCAACTCTATCCCGACTTCCAGACGGGCGGTTCCATCGACGTAGCCAAATACAATGACGGCGAACGCGGCGGAGCAGTGAAAGTACGCGCTAAAATCAACAAGCTCGACAACAAGACACTTGCCATCACGGAGATTCCTTACGGCAAGACCACTTCATCCGTCATCGACTCCATCCTGAAAGCTGTCGACAAAGGAAAAATCAAAATTCGTAAGGTAGACGACAACACGGCTGCCAACGTAGAAATATTAGTGCACCTGGCACCCGGCACGTCATCGGACAAAACGATAGACGCCCTCTATGCTTTCACCGATTGCGAAGTGAGCATCTCGCCCAACTGCTGTGTTATCGACGACAGCAAGCCCCACTTCCTCACCGTCAGCAAAGTATTGAAAAAGTCGGCAGACAACACGCTCGACCTATTGAAACAGGAGCTGGAAATCAAGAAAGGCGAAATACTGGAGGCCTTGCACTTCTCCTCTCTCGAAAAGATATTTATCGAAGAGCGTATCTATAAGGACAAAGAGTTCGAACAATCCAAAGATATGAATGCCGCCTGCGCACATATCGACGAACGTCTAACACCCTACTATCCGACATTTATCCGCGAAGTGACCAAAGAGGATATTCTCAAACTGATGGAAATCAAAATGGGACGTATCCTGAAATTCAACTCGGACAAAGCGGACGAACTCATCGCCCGGATGAAAGAGGACATCGCCGAAATTGACGACCATCTGGCGCATATCGTAGATTATACCGTCAACTGGTATCTGATGTTGAAGAACAAATACGGAAAGAACTTCCCGCGCCGCACGGAACTGCGCAACTTCGACACCATCGAAGCCGCCAAAGTAGTGGAAGCGAACGAAAAACTCTATATCAACCGTGAAGAAGGATTTATCGGAACAGCCTTGAAGAAGGACGAATTTGTGGCTTCTTGTTCGGATATTGATGATGTCATCATCTTCTTCCGCGACGGCAAGTACCTCGTTACGCCTGTTGCCGACAAGAAGTTTGTCGGCAAGAACGTTCTTTACGTCAACGTTTTCAAGAAAAACGACAAACGGACGATTTACAACGTAGCATACCGCGACGGGAAAGAGGGAACAACCTATGTCAAACGCTTTGCGGTGACTTCCGTAGTCCGTGACCGTGAGTATGACATCACACAGGGTACGCCCGATTCACGTATCACCTATTTCAGTGCCAATCCGAACGGGGAAGCCGAAATCATCAAGGTTACGTTGAAACCTAATCCACGCGTACGCCGCATCATCTTCGAACAAGACTTCAGCGAAGTGGGCATTAAAGGCAGGCAGGCACGCGGCATCATCCTCACCCGTCTGCCGATACACAAAATCGCCCTGAAACAGAAAGGCGGTTCGACCCTCGGCGGGCGTAAAGTATGGTTCGACCGTGACATTCTCCGCCTCAACTATGACGGCCGGGGTGAATATCTGGGCGAATTCCAGAGTGAAGACACCATACTGGTCGTTCTGAACAACGGTGACTTCTACACCAGCAACTTCGACCTGAGCAACCACTACGAAGATAATGTAAGCATCGTCGAGAAGTTCGACTCCAACAAGATATGGACTGCCGCGCTTTATGATGCCGACCAGCAGAATTATCCGTACTTGAAACGTTTCTGTTTTGAGGGTTCCAACCGCAAGCAGAACTATCTGGGCGAGAACAAGAATACCCGCCTCATCTTGTTGACTGACGAATTCTATCCCCGTCTGGAAGTTGTATTCGGCGGACACGACAGTTTCCGCGAACCGTTGGAAATTGATGCGGACGAATTTATCGCAGTCAAAGGATTCAAGGCCAAAGGCAAACGTATCACTACCTACACGGTAGAGACGATTAACGAACTCGAGCCAACCCGTTTCCCCGAACCCGAACAGCAACCGCAGGAAGAACCGGAAGAAGAACCGGAGAACCTGGACCCGGACAGTGACAAGAGCGAGGGGGATATTATTGATGAAATCACCGGGCAGATGAAATTATTCTGATGAAGAAAAAACTAATATACTGGGGGCTGACAGGATGCATCCTGTTCGCCCTCTGCACAAAATTACAAGCGCAGACCGACAGTCTGCAAATCCATCGCTATGTAACACGTGCCACCATGTACGGTGTCGGATTTACCAATGTGTTCGACACCTATCTTTCGCCTCAGGAATACAAAGGAATCGACTTCCGTGTTTCCCGCGAAACGATTCGGATGACCAAACTGTTCGACGGGAATATTTCCGTGCAGAATTTCTTCCAGGCAGACATCGGTTATACACACAACCGTGCCGACAACAATAATACATTCTCCGGTCTGGTCAACTGGAATTACGGTCTTCACTACCAGTTCCGGCTGACGGAGAACTTCAAGTTGCTGGCAGGTGGATTGATAGACGCTAACGGTGGCTTTGTTTACAATCTCCGGAACACCAACAATCCCGCTTCCGCAAGAGCTTACGTCAACCTGGACGCTTCGGGAATGGCAATCTGGCATTTGAAAATCAAACGTTATCCGATGGTGTTGCGTTATCAGGTCAATTTGCCTGTAATGGGAGTACTTTTCTCGCCGCACTACGGACAATCCTATTATGAGATATTCTCCTTGGGCAACTCTAGCGGAGTGATAAAATTCACTTCCCTGCACAACCAGCCTTCACTCCGCCAGATGCTTTCCGTCGACCTTCCGATAGGATATACCAAAATGCGTTTCAGTTATCTGGCCGATTTACAGCAGTACAAAGTAAATAATATCAAGACACATACCTACTCTCATGTATTCATGGTAGGATTTGTGAAAGACCTATACCGTATCCGAAATAAAAAAGGAGCAAGCGTCTTACCATCATCGGTAAGAGCCTACTAAGAGAGCAAAAATTTAATGTTGAAACTTCAAAGCGTGAGAGATAACAAGAATGAAAAATAAGATTATACAACTACTTTTGCTAATCTGCTGCCTGCCGGCGCTGACCGGTTGCATCAGGGAGGATGAGTACGCCAATGATCCCGTAGGCAACTTCGAGCAACTATGGAAGATTATTGACGAACAGTACTGTTTTCTGGAAGCAAAAGGAATTGACTGGGATGCCGTTCACGAAGAATACAGAAAACTGATTATACCGACCATGTCCAACGATGACCTGTTCGACATTCTAAGCCAGATGCTGTATATCCTGAAAGACGGGCATGTCAATCTTTCTTCTGCAAAACGCACTTCTTTTTACGATGATTGGTATCAGGGATACGACTGGAACTACCGGGAAGATATTCTTTATCAGACTTATCTGGGCAGTGCCAGCAGTGGTTATTACACAGCTTCCGGCTTGAAATATAAGATATTTGATAATAATATAGGATATATCCGTTATGAAAGTTTCAGCGCCGGAGTTGGAAACGGTAACTTGGACGAGGTTCTCCTCTATCTGGCACCTTGCAATGGATTAATCATTGATGTACGCGACAACGGCGGCGGAAATCTGACGAACTCTACCCGCATTGCCGCCCGGTTTACTGACAAGTTAACTCTAACCGGCTACATTAAGCACAAAACCGGTCCGGGACATAACGACTTCTCCAACTTTGAACCGATTTATTTGGAACCATCCAACAGTATCCGTTGGCAGAAAAAAGTTGTAATACTAACCAACCGTCGTTGTTACAGTGCTACAAACGATTTTGTCAATACAATGCGCAGCCTGAATAAGGATAATGAAGAAAAAAGAATCATCCAAGTCGGTGACTGGACCGGAGGCGGTTCGGGGCTTCCTTTCTCATCGGAATTGCCGAATGGTTGGAGCATCCGCTTTTCTGCGAGTCCGCACTTCGACAAAAATAAGCAATCATTAGAAGAAGGTATCGCACCGGATATTGCCATCAATATGTCTGAAGCAGACCAACTTAAAAAGAAAGATACCTTGATTGAAAAGGCATTCGAGATATTAAGTGAATAACTTTATTACCGAATAATTTGTCAAATCAGAAAATCTTCCTATCTTTGCACCGCTAAACAAAAAAAGCTACACATGCGGATGTGGCGTAATTGGTAGCCGCGCCAGACTTAGGATCTGGTGCCGTGAGGCGTGTAGGTTCGAGTCCTATCATCCGCACAGAAATAAAACTAGAAGCCTTCAAGATACTGTCTTGAAGGCTTTTTAATTGATTGGATATGAATAAACATCAACTCTGCTGTATCGGTCACATCACACTGGACAAAGTGGTTACTCCACAAAGCACAGTCTATATGCCTGGCGGAACCGCCTTCTATTGTTCGCATGCCATCCGCCATTTTAATGATATTGACTATGCATTAGTGACAGCAGTCGGTGCTACTGAAATGAACGTAGTAGAACAACTACGCGAAGCAGGCATTAATGTTACCGCATTGCCCAGCAAGTATTCGGTATATTTTGAAAATATCTATGGAGCCAATCCCGACGACCGTACCCAACGTGTATTGGCAAAAGCAGACCCTTTCACCGCCCCCCAACTCAAAGAGATAGACGCAGAGATTTACCATCTCGGCTCCCTGCTGGCAGACGATTTCTCATTGGAAGTAATCAAGGAACTTTCCCGGAAAGGGTTGATAGCGGTAGACTCGCAAGGTTACCTTCGCGAAGTACGCGACACACACGTGTATCCGATAGACTGGACAGACAAACGGGAAGCGTTGCAATATATTCATTTCCTCAAAGTCAATGAGCACGAGATGGAAGTGTTGACCGGGCTCGCCGACCCGCACGAAGCCGCCCGCCGGTTACACGAATGGGGAGTAAAAGAAGTGCTGGTCACCCTCGGAAGCATGGGTTCCCTTATTTTCGACGGAACCGGCTTCTATCGCATTCCCGCTTACAAACCCGAAAAAGTGGTAGACGCGACAGGATGCGGAGACACTTATACTATCGGCTACTTGTACCAACGGGTATCAGGTGCAAGCATTGAAGACGCGGGACGCTTTGCCGCAGCCATGTCTACATTGAAAATTGAGAAATCCGGTCCTTTCAGCGGAACAAAAGAAGACGTCATTCACTGCATGGAGACTGCGAAAGAAATGTTTTAAACAGCAACACCAGTTCCGATATAGCGATAAAAGCTTAGTATTCCGACGATGAATAGAGCAACTCACAACTTTTATCGCTAATCAGGAAGCTATTAATCCAGAAATAACGAACCGCACAAAACTCACTTTATCTGTTTCTTCAATCGTCGAAAAAACAAAAAGCAAACAATACAACCTACTATTACAGCCCCTAAAAGCGACCATAACCAGCCATATTCATTTCCTCTCAGAAAGCTTATTACTACCCAAAATATCACTATGAAATAAACGTAGGAGCCAATAATACTCATTTTCAAGGAGACAGAATTATTATCTTTGACTTTAAAAAAGAAAAGCATTATAGCATAAAGTAACTGCAACAGCAAAACGATACCTAATCCCATCTTGCTGTTATTATTCATATAAAACAAAGAGGTAAACATTATATTCAGAAGTACAAAGACTCCCAATATACAGAAATGAATTTGTTTTCCCATTCTTATCTAGTAAACATTAAAAAGTAAATACTAATCAACATAAGGAGTAGCTGCTACTATTTCTGCTGATTCTGTAGAGTGTGTATCAATATATAGAATAGAACTATCTGTCTATTTTTTGTTTCATTATCAAAAAGTACGCACTTTGTAAGACAACACCCACAAAAATCACTTTTATAGCATTAACTTCAATGGAGTGCTCACGTAAGACCTCTACAATTTTTAATGCACAAAATAGAGAAATAATAAACGTAAAAGAATACTGCAAAGCTTTTTTCCTAACTTCTAAGAATCGTTTATCTGTTCTCTTACAGCACCAAGGGAACAAACAAGCCAAACTAAAACCAACAGCAATAGATATTAAATCATCATATGCGGATTGCCACATAAACAACTCATACATTCCCCAAATAGCCAGTAGAATGAGAATGATTATATCGGTCAAATTATCTTTTACATATTCCATAACATTACAACACTTCATCATTACCATTATAATTAGCAGTAGAAGCCTCTTCTATACCATTATCGACTTCTGCTGAGGTACTATCCGATGTCTCTACAGTGGCTGTAGCAGGATCTAAACATTTGTCCAAAGAATAAGAGAAAGCTGCCCCCCAAATTACACTCATCGCACCACAACATGTTAAACCCAACAAACCACCAAGGCAATCAGCGGCTATAACTTTTCTATTATCAGAGTTCCTTGTTGTCATAGGCTGCCAATAGTTTGAAGAAGATTTAAAAATATTACTATACACAACTAAGTACTCCCCACCTACATAATTCTTATATTTTTCTGCTAATAAACTTAATTCATAAGAAGATAAAATGCAGTTCTCGTCAGTAATCTCATAAAGGACATGTTTAACCTCGTCGCATATCCCATCATTATTTTTAATCCTATCAAGAACTAAGTCTAACGAATTCTCAAAAAACGAACTATCAATTTTCAAAGACATTACATCCTCAAAATCACTAATAGAGGTTTCACACAGCACTATCTCTTGCCCACTAATATCATACTCACCACTTGTGAATAATTCCTCTTTAAATGCATCATAATAACTTGATATATCATTAGCAGCCACAGTAGTACCTCTTGTTTGGGATGCAAAATAAGCTGCCAATAATTCATTATGAATCTCTCCTATATTTTCTATAGTAACAGACTTTTTCAGACCTTTGTTTGTGGTATCCAGACCTTCTGATTCATGACAATTAACCAAAAGAAATGCACCTAAAATAACAAAAATAAAGACTTTGGTTTTCATGGTATTCTCTTTTTTAGTAAATCAAACAATTTATGAAAAGACTTTTCCAATCCTAAAAACTTTTCATATATATTCAAACTAAGATTTGTATCACCTCTCATGGATACTCAATCTTATTGAATTCTTCAGAATAACTTCCCAATGAAGTGTTATCATAGTTCCGGAACGAGTATATTTAAAGCTATTAATTGAAACAAATGAAGCCACTTTTCTTCTAATATCCAAGCAAATGAGGTTACAATTTTAGTTACAAAACAAGATACAAGGATAATTACATGATTGGAAGATAGAAATGCAATGCTTATTTATCAGCATTCCTTATTAATAAGAAGTTTAAAAAGCTTATCACCTAATTTTTCTTTAATCCTACTCTTCCGAGTTTTAAAAGCTCCCTCAGAAATACCAGTACAGAGTAGTATCACATATTTCGGGCAGTTCATCATCAGGAATATGCAATAAAGAATATCTTGTTTTGTCAAGTTGGTACACTGTGATTTCAAGTCAGCCATCAAATCGCAGAAGTTCTCATAAAGAGATTCACAGATATTTTGACGTTCAGCAGCATTTAAATGAATCTTATGACGTAGCTCATCATTTTCAATCACATGAATTTTTCTGTAAACATCACTTTCTTTGTATAATTTAAGGCACAAATCTAGCTTCATTTTAAAATACGTCTCAAAGTCCTCATTTTCGGGTTTTATAGAGTCCAAAGCAGCATTAGTATCCTCATCAAAAGATGTATTTTGTAAAATACCAGCTTTCAATCCATTGAGTTGTTTCTGCAATTTGATTATTTTATTTTTACTTAGCCTATCCTTCAATAGAAACACAAGAATAATCAAGACGCATAGACCACCCAGAGACAGTAGTTTAATTCTATTATTCAAAAATAATTGTTGTTGCATCAATTTTGCCTCATATCTACCCACCATTTTTTCTATTTCTAACGCATTAGTCGTTTCTTGTATAGAATCAGATAAAATAAGAAAAGAATCGACGGCAGCCATTGCTGCCGAGAAGTTTCCCTGTTTCCTTTCTAAATCATAAAGCTCATAGCAACTACCTGCATGACTATATATATAAGGAGATGTCTTAGCGATATTAAAATAGTAACGGGCAGAATCCACCTGGTTCATATGCTTCAAGATTCGTCCTTTCAGAAAATACCCAGCCCAAAGCCTATCCTTTGAAGGAGCAATAGCAATAGATAATGAAACGCACAAATATGCTTTCTGAAAGTCTTTCTTCTTTTCATAGATATGCGCCAAATCGCTTAGTACTACATAACGCCAGCGCTTATCATCATATTTTTCGGCAATAGATAAAGCCTTTTGATAATACAAGAGAGAACTGTCCAATTGATTCTGAAGATGATGTATGACTGCCATTCCACGATAACCATAACAAAGTTCCATTTCATTATGCTGCTCACGATATACTTTACAAGCTTTCCGATACATATCTAGTGCATCTGCATACATATCCTGATCTTCATAACAGGCAGCCAGTTTTACATAGATTGCTCCCAAATATAAACCGCCGCACTTATCCGGCATCACCTTTACAGCTTTCAGAAAAGCATTCACCGCAGCTCTCATTTTACGCATATCCTTATTAGCGCATCCCCAATAATAATACGCTTGCATTTCTCTCTCCTTATTTCGTCCTCCCGCATAATAATTCACAGCTTCACGAATTAATGAATCACTCGTCTTCCGTATTTGTAATTCATCCTGTACACGTGAATATAAGATTGCATAATCTGCTCTTTCTTTTCTCGAGAGTTTTCCGGGATAATTTATAGACTTAAGCATTGGCAGAGCACTATCCGGAGATATTTGCATAAGCGAATCGGCACATTTCAAAAGACATGATTCAGGGTTACTATCCTTCCGACAAGAAGATGTAAATAATGAAATAGCAACAAGACAAATCCAAATCATTATAAAACAAAACCTCATAGCATATGATTTATAGATAGGATTCGCAATTTAACAAATAAGATACAATTCCCCAAACATTATCTATAAAATTATCTTACTACAAGTATCATATCATAAACATCGTACCACAAAAAACAAGCCCCCAATGTTAAAATCGGGCATTCTTTCTTTTTCCAAAATCTTTTTTGCATTTCGTTTGTTCATTTTGTTACTTTCGCCGGCAGACGGCAGAAAAAAAAGACTTCAACCTAAATAGTAACAAATGGAAAAATTTAATGCAATGAGGACTAGACTTTTACAACATCTTCAGACAAAAGCCACCAGGCTAAAGGGCGTCATTGCGCTCACTTGCCTGCTACTGGTTTCTGCATCTGTCTTTGCACAGACCAAGACAGTGACAGGAACAGTGACGGATGCTGCCAATGAGCCATTAATCGGTGCATCGGTACTCGTACAAGGAACTTCCACCGGAACCATCACGGATATGGACGGTAAATATTCGATCTCTGTCACCCCGGAGGACGTACTTGTATTTTCATACGTAGGTATGACTTCACAAAGCATCAAAGTGGGAGCACAGAACGTTATCAACGTCACCTTGAAAGAAGACTCGCAAGTACTAGCCGAAACAGTCGTTATCGGATACGGTAGTGCAAAGAAAAGAGACTTGACAGGTTCTATCACCAACGTCAAAGGAGAAGAGATAGCCAACAAGCCGGCGATGAACCCGCTTTCTTCCCTGCAAGGCAAGGTGGCAGGTGTACAAATTGTAAACTCCGGACGTGCCGGCGCCGACCCGGAAATCCGTATCCGCGGTACAAACTCTATCAACGGATACAAACCCCTCTACATCGTTGACGGACTCTTCAACGATAACATCAACTTCCTCAACCCCGAGGATATCGAGTCTATGGAGATTCTGAAAGACCCGTCATCCCTCGCCATCTTCGGTGTCCGTGGTGCGAACGGTGTCATCATCATCACCACCAAGAAAGCGAAAGAAGGACAGACATTGGTGAACATAAACACCTCCTTCGGATTCAAGAAAGTAGTGGATAAAGTGAAAATGGTGAATGCCTCGCAATTTAAGGAGTTGTATAGCGAGCAGCTTGCCAATCAGGGAGATGACCCGTTCGATTATACCGGCTGGGATGCAAACACCGACTGGCAGGACGAGATTTTCCAGACAGCCTTTATCACCAACAATAATATAAGTATCACAGGAGCTTCACCCAAACATAGTTTCTATCTGGGTGTAGGCTACTCTTACGAGCAAGGTAACATCGAGCATGAGAAATTCAGCAAGGTGACTATCAATGCCAGCAATGACTATAAAATCACAGACTTCCTGAAAGTCGGTTTCCAATTCAACGGGGCACGTATGCTCCCAGCCGATTCCAAGCAGGTATTGAACGCGCTTCGCGCCACTCCTATCGCTCCGGTATATAACAATGAATATGGGTTGTATACCTCTTTGCCCGAATTTCAGAAAGCACAGATTAACAACCCGATGGTGGACGTCGGACTGAAAGCCAATACTACCAAAGCCGAGAATTACCGTGCATCGGGAAACATCTTCGGTGAAGTGGATTTCCTGAAACATTTCACTTTCAGGGCGACATTCTCCATGGATTATGCATCCAATAACGGACGTACCTACACTCCTATCATCAAAGTGTACGACTCTACGGTGAAAGGAGATGTTTCTACTTTGGGCACAGGAAAGACGGAAGTCAGCCAGTTCAAGGAGACCGAAACGAAAGTGCAGAGCGACTACGTACTGACATACACCAACAGCTTTGATAACGGGAATCATAACCTGACAGCTACTGCGGGTTTTACTACCTATTATAATTCATTGAGCCGACTGGACGGAGCACGCAAACAGGGAGTAGGTCTGGTCATTCCCGACGATCCGGACAAGTGGTTTGTCAGCATCGGAGATGCTGCTACCGCTACCAACGGAAGCACGCAATGGGAACGCAGCACCCTGTCTATGCTGGCACGTGTCATCTATAATTATAAAGGCAAATATCTGTTCAACGGTTCATTCCGCCGGGACGGCTCTTCAGCCTTCTCCTATACAGGCAACGAATGGCAGAACTTCTTCTCACTCGGTGGCGGCTGGCTGATGAGTGAAGAGGAATTCATGAAAGATATCAAGTGGCTGGATATGTTGAAAATCAAGGCATCATACGGTACATTGGGTAATCAGAACCTGGATAAAGCCTATCCTGCCGAACCGTTATTGACCAATGCCTATTCGGCAGTATTCGGCCGGCCTTCTATCATTTATCCGGGATACCAGCTTGCCTATCTGCCCAACCCGAACCTTCGCTGGGAAAAGGTGGAAGCCTGGGAAGCGGGCTTTGAAACGAACCTGCTTCGCAACCGCCTGCACTTCGAGGGTGTGTATTATATGAAGAATACCAAAGACTTGCTCGCTGAAGTTCCCGGTATTTCAGGAACAATCCCCGGCATCGGCAACTTGGGACAGATTCAGAATAAAGGTGTGGAAATGGCAGTGACCTGGCGTGACCGAATCGGCGAATGGGGGTATTCCGTCAGTGCCAACCTTACTACCATCAAGAATGAAGTAAAGAGCCTTGTCCAGGACGGATATTCTATCATTGCCGGAGACAAGCAGCAGAGCTATACGATGGCGGGCTATCCTATCGGATACTTCTACGGATACAAGGTGGCAGGTGTGTACCAATCACAGGCTGACATCAACTCATCTCCCGAGAATACCCTCGCCACAGTTACCCCCGGTGACCTGAAATTCGCCGACGTGAATGGCGACGGAAAGATTACCCCGGAAGACCGTACGATGATAGGCAACCCGACACCGAAGGTGACTTACGGTTTCTCTCTCGGAGTTGACTACAAGAACTGGTCGCTGGGCATTGACATGATGGGACAAGGCGGAAACAAAATTTACCGTACCTGGGATAATTACAACTTTGCCCAGTTCAACTATCTGGCACAACGCATGGACCGTTGGCACGGGGAAGGCACTTCAAACAGCCAGCCATTGCTGAACACCAAACATTCCATCAATACAATGAACTCGGAATATTACATTGAGGACGGTAAATTCTTCCGTATCCGTAATGTACAACTAGCTTACTCTTTCGACAAGAGCTTACTCGCCAAGATACGCCTGCAAGCCCTGAAAGTTTATGTCAACATACAGAACCTGAAGACATGGAAGCATAACACCGGATATACACCGGAACTGGGTGGCACGGCTACCGCATTCGGCGTAGACAACGGGAGCTACCCCGTACCGGCAGTCTACACCTTCGGAATCAACTTAACTTTCTAAAACTAATAATTGTATGAAACTAGATAAATATATATTTTCAGCCTTTATTGCCGCTACCGCATTGTTTCTGGGTAGCTGTAGTGACTTCCTGGATCGCAGTCCGCAAGGACAGTTCACCGAGGATGATAATCCGAACGCACTAGTCAACGGTAAGATTTATAATGTCTACACACTGATGCGTAACTACGATGTTACTGCCGGACCTCCTGCATTTGCCATCCACAGTCTTCGTTCCGAGGACGCGGAAAAAGGAAGTATATCCAGTGACGGTTCTGACGTAGCCGAGATGTATGACGACTTCGTTTATACACCGACCAACGGTTTGCTGGGTGCCTACTGGGGAAGGAATTATGCCATCATCTATCAATGTAATGACATACTTACCGCCATCGCCGAAAAAGAGACGGCAGGACAGACGGAAGCCGAAGATATTATCAATAAAGGAGAAGCATCTTTCTTCCGTGCTTACTGTTACTTCAACCTGGTAAGAGCTTTCGGAGAAGTACCTCTCGTGACTTATAAAATCAACGATGCCTCGGAAGCCAATATTCCGAAAACGACCGCCGATAAAATCTACGAGCAGATAGACGCTGACCTGAAAACAGCAGAAGAGTCTCTGCCCGAGACATGGAATACCGAATATACCGGACGCCTGACCTGGGGTGCCGCACGTTCCCTGCACGCACGTACTTATATGATGCGTAACGACTGGAACAATATGTACACCGCCTCTACCGACGTCATTAAAAAAGGGCTTTATAATCTGAAAACCCCGTATAATGAAATATTCACGGATGAAGGCGAAAACAACGGTGGTTCTATCTTCGAATTACAATGTACCGCTACCGCCGCTCTTCCTCAAAGTGACGTTATCGGAAGCCAGTTCTGTGAAGTGCAAGGTGTACGTGGAGCAGGCCAGTGGGACTTAGGCTGGGGATGGAATATGGCAACCGAATACCTGGCACAAGCCTACGAACAGGGCGACCCACGTAAGAATGCCACCCTACTCTACTTCCGTAAATCGGATGACGAGCCTGTCACTCCCGAAAACACCAACGAACCTTACGGAGAATCCCCGGTTTCTCCGGCAATAGGCGCTTACTTCAACAAAAAGGCTTATACCGACCCTGCCTTGCGTAAAGAATATACAAACAAGGGATTTTGGGTGAATATCCGCTTAATCCGCTATGCAGACGTACTGCTGATGGGTGCCGAATCAGCCAATGAGAAGGGAATTCCCGGAGAAGCTGTAGGTTATCTGGAACAAGTACGTGCACGTGCCAGAGGTACTAACGACAATATATTACCCAAAGTAACAACTACCGACCAAGGCGAACTGCGCGAAGCTATCCGCCACGAGCGTCGTGTGGAATTGGGGATGGAATTCGACCGTTTCTACGACCTCGTCCGCTGGGGCATCGCCAAAGAAGTATTGCACGCAGCCGGTAAAACAAATTATCAGGACAAAAATGCACTACTTCCATTACCTCAGACAGAAATAGATAAGTCAAAAGGAGTGCTGGTACAGAATCCCGATTACCAATAAGAAAGTTCCCCGGTGCCGAACGGTTGTTTCCTCGGTGCCGGAACTACTGTTCCTCGGTGCCGAACGATGTCCTCCTCGGTGCCGGACATTCAGCGTATAAGGAGGGCTTTATAGCAAGAATACTGAAATAGATATAATAATATGATATACAAGAAGTTAAGTTTATCCATCCTATTATTTTCCGCAGGTCTTCTGACCGCGTCGGCACAGAAGTCGCCACAGGACATGAATCGCTTCATCGATGTACTGATGAATAGAATGACCTTGGAAGAAAAAATAGGACAGTTAAATCTCCCCGTCACCGGAGAAATTACCACCGGACAAGCCAAAAGCAGTGATATTGCCGCCAAAATCAAGCAAGGCGAAGTAGGAGGTTTATTCAACCTGAAAGGAGTGGAAAAGATACGCGAAGTACAAAAGCAGGCTGTAGAAGAATCCCGCCTGGGTATTCCATTACTGTTTGGCATGGACGTCATTCACGGATACGAGACAATGTTCCCTATCCCACTCGGCTTATCTTGTACCTGGGATATGGCAGCCATCGAAGAGTCTGCCCGTATCGCAGCCGTAGAAGCCAGCGCCGACGGTATCTCATGGACATTCAGCCCGATGGTGGACATTTCACGCGACCCTCGTTGGGGACGTGTATCCGAGGGAAGCGGTGAAGACCCGTTCCTCGGAGCCATGATTGCCGAAGCAATGGTACGCGGTTATCAGGGAAAGAATATGCTGCGCAACGATGAAATCATGGCTTGTGTGAAACACTTTGCCTTGTATGGCGCGGGGGAAGCAGGACGTGACTACAACACCGTAGACATGAGCCGCCAACGGATGTTCAACGACTATATGCTTCCTTATGAAGCAGCCGTCGAAGCCGGAGTAGGCAGTGTGATGGCCTCGTTCAACGAAGTAGACGGCATACCCGCCACAGCCAACAAATGGCTGATGACAGATATTCTGCGCGGACAATGGGGCTTTAATGGTTTCGTTGTAACCGACTATACTGGTATTTCTGAAATGATAGACCATGGTATCGGCGACCTGCAAACAGTATCCGCACGTGCCATCAATGCCGGAGTCGACATGGATATGGTAAGCGAAGGTTTTGTGGGAACAATGAAGAAGTCCGTTCAGGAAGGCAAAGTTTCTATGGAAACACTGAACACGGCTTGCCGCCGCATCCTGGAAGCCAAATACAAACTCGGCTTGTTTGATAATCCTTATAAATACTGCGACCCGAAACGCCCGGCACGTGACATCTTTACGAAAGCGCACCGTGACGCAGCCCGCAGAATCGCAGCAGAAAGTTTCGTCCTCTTAAAGAACGACAACGTGACGCTTCATCCGGGTTCTCCTGCAGAACCTCTTCTTCCTTTCAATCCCAAAGGCAATATCGCTGTCATCGGCCCGTTAGCCAACAGCCGGAGCAATATGCCGGGTACATGGAGCGTAGCTGCCGTGCTCGACCGTTCTCCTTCATTGGTGGAAGGACTGAAAGAAATGACTGCCGGAAAAGCGAATATCATGTATGCCAAAGGAAGCAATCTGATTGGCGATGCCGCTTACGAAGAACGGGCAACAATGTTCGGCCGTTCACTGAATCGTGACAACCGCACAGACCAGCAGTTGCTGGACGAAGCTCTGAACGTAGCCCGCCAGTCGGATATTATCATCGCAGCACTTGGCGAATCTTCGGAAATGAGTGGCGAAAGCAGCAGCCGCACAGAACTGAATATCCCCGATGTACAGCAGAACTTGCTGAAAGAATTAGTAAAAACAGGAAAACCGGTAGTGCTTGTACTATTCACCGGTCGCCCGCTTACACTGAACTGGGAACAGGAACACGTGCCTGCCATCCTGAATGTATGGTTCGGCGGCAGTGAAGCGGCTTATGCCATCGGCGACGCTCTCTTCGGTTATGTCAATCCGGGTGGCAAGCTGACGATGACTTTCCCGAAGAATGTCGGCCAGATTCCTCTTTATTATGCGCATAAGAATACGGGACGTCCATTGAAAGAAGGTAAATGGTTCGAGAAGTTCCGAAGCAACTATCTGGATGTGGATAATGAGCCACTCTATCCGTTCGGATACGGACTTTCTTATACCACTTTCTCTTACAGCGACATTGACCTCAGCCACTCCAGCATGGACATGAACGGTTCACTGACCGCAGCAGTGGAAGTGACCAATACCGGTACATGGCCCGGCTCGGAAGTCGTGCAACTCTATATCCGTGACGTAGTAGGCAGCAGCACCCGTCCCGTAAAGGAACTGAAAGGTTTTGAAAAGATATTCCTGCAACCGGGAGAAATGAAGATTGTCCGTTTCAAGATTGCTCCTGAAATGTTGAGATACTACAACTATGACCTTCAACTGGTAGCCGAACCGGGCGACTTTGAAGTGATGATTGGAACGAACAGCCGGGATGTGAAAACGGCGAAATTTACGTTAAACTAAACTCTTAGGCACGGATTATACGGATTTCACGGTTTTAAGAATTGTGATTACATAAAGCAATAGCGTAATCCGTGTAATCCGTGCCTAATCTAATAAACTATTACCTTGATTATGAACAATAAATATAAAAGACTCGCAGAAATGAGCGCACTCCCTCTCATGCTGCTGTTCCTGTCCGCTGTCGCCCTAACTTTCCAGAACTGTAAAGGGAAAAGCAAAAGTGACAACCTTTCTACCGCTACCGACTCACTGACGGACGATGCATTAATGGATACTGTTCAGCGAAGGACTTTCCTCTACTTCTGGGAAGGTGCGGAACCGAACAGTGGTCTTGCCCCCGAACGCTATCATGTAGACGGTGTATATCCGCAGAACGACGCCAACGTCGTCACTTCCGGCGGCAGCGGCTTCGGCATCATGGCTATCCTTGCCGGAATAGACCGCGGCTATGTCACCCGTGAAGAGGGACTGGCACGCATGGATCGTATCGTCTCCTTCCTTGAGAAAGCCGACCGCTTTCACGGAGCTTATCCGCACTGGTGGTATGGCGACACCGGAAAGGTGAAACCTTTCGGACAGAAAGACAACGGTGGTGACCTGGTGGAAACCGCTTTCCTTATCCAGGGGCTTCTTGCCGTACATCAATATTATGTAAACGGAAACGAGCAGGAAAAAGCACTCGCCCAGCGTATCGACCGGATATGGCGTGATGTAGACTGGAACTGGTACCGGAAAGGTGGACAAAACGTTCTTTACTGGCACTGGAGTCCTACGTATGGCTGGGAAATGGATTTCCCCGTTCATGGTTACAACGAATGCATGATTATGTATATCCTTGCCGCCGCTTCGCCGACGCACGGAGTACCCGCTGCCGTCTACCACGACGGATGGGCACAGAACGGCGCCATCGTCTCTCCGCACAAAGTGGAAGGAATCGAACTGCATCTCCGCTATCAGGGAACGGAAGCCGGACCGCTTTTCTGGGCACAATATTCTTTCCTCGGACTTGACCCTGTGGGACTGAAAGATGAATATTGCCCCAGTTATTTCCACGAAATGCGTAACCTGACGTTAGTAAACCGTGCCTATTGCATCCGCAACCCCAAACATTACAAAGGTTTCGGACCCGATTGCTGGGGACTGACTGCCAGTTACTCCGTAGACGGATATGCCGCCCATTCACCCAACGAACAGGATGATAAAGGTGTCATCTCTCCTACCGCCGCACTTTCATCCATTGTCTACACGCCGGAGGAGTCCATGCAGGTAATGCGCCATCTGTATAACATGGGTGACAAAGTGTTCGGTCCTTTCGGATTCTACGACGCTTTCAGCGAAACGGACAACTGGTATCCACAACGTTACCTTGCCATCGACCAGGGCCCTATTGCCGTCATGATCGAGAATTACCGCACCGGCTTGTTATGGAAACTCTTCATGAGCCATCCCGACGTACAAGCCGGATTAACAAAACTTGGTTTTAATACCAACAAGCAAGATGTGAGACAGAAATAGATGTAAGACAGAAATAAAACTACCCATCCTTCAATATCCTGGTATTTTTTTCTATATTTGCACAACAGAAATGATGTGTGATTATGGAATTTAATAAAGAAGGATATTTGCCTGAAGGAATTCACACGCTCAGTTGGGAAGAATTTGAAACAACCTTCGGATTCAGCCCCAAACGTAAAGAACTGCTGGAAGGCTTACTCCAAGTTATAAATATACTAAAGATTTGCGGTTGCGAAGCTATCTATATCGACGGTAGCTTCGTTACCGACAAATTGGAACCCGACGACTGGGATGCCTGCTTCAAAGGAAGCGCACAATCTCTCAAGACACTGAAAAGACAAGAGCCTTGCCTGCTCCTCACTGACGATTATAAACTGCGGGAAACGCAAAAACAAAAATTCAAAGGAGAGCTATTCTTCTACAGCCTTTATGCAGGATTGAATATCTCCTATCTGGATTTCTTTCAAGGAATAAAAGGAGCAAAGAGGAAGAAAAAGGGAATAATAAAAATAAATCTGAACTAAGATATGATTAAGAACGAAAGCCAACTGACACGCGCCAAACAGGAAATGGAAGAGTTGCTGGATGCCTTGTATCAGATAAAAGAAGAAGAACTGACCGACCGTATGCAAAAAGCAGCATACTGCTGCCGGTTGAAAGACTTGAGTTCGGAAATCGAAGAATTCGAGAAACTAAGAAACCGGCAACACCTGTCTTTTACGAACGAAAACCTTCCTAAATCTATCATAGCCTTGCGTATAGCTTCCGGATACACCCAAAAGGAACTGGCAGACAAAATAGGAGTGCCGGAACAACAAATCCAACGTTATGAACAACAAGAATATGGTAAAGTTAAATTTGAGAGAGTCGTACAAATCATACGGGTACTCGCTAAAAAATGCGAATTGAACTTTCAACTTAGTGACCCCGGCCAGATTCCGGCTCCATTCAAACAGACGGAAGAATCAGCCAGAGCCACCCGTATCGCCAAAGAAAGAGCTTCACTCATGCTAATCATATAAGAGTTATGAAAACATTTACTTTTTATTCCTACAAAGGAGGAGTCGGACGGACATTGGCTTTAGTCAACGTAGCCAATCGCTTGGTTGAATTTGGAAAGAAAGTGTGTATCCTCGACTTTGACTTGGAAGCTCCGGGGTTGCAAAGCAAATATGCCAAAGAACTTCAACAGCCCATCTACAAAGGATTGGTGGATTATATTTATTCATATGCCGTGGAGAATGTGCAACCCCGTCATATATCAGATTATATGGTTGACATTCATTTAACCAACGCAATAAATACCATCCATTTATGTGCGGCAGGGGATGTTGACTCAAGTGATTACTGGAAAAAACTCGCACGTATCAATTGGTGGAACTTATTCTACGCAGAAAACAGTTACGGCATTGATTTCTTTCTGAACCTGAAGAAACAGATAGAAGAGGAACTGGCTCCCGATTTCTTACTGATAGACTCCAGGACTGGAATCACGGAAATGTCCGCCATCACGATGTCCTTACTTGCCGACGACGTTGTCTTTTTGGCTGCCAATAACGAAGAAAATATCAAAGGCTGCTGTAAAGTCTTGAACTCGCTCTCCGCACCGGAAAACAACCTGCTGGGAATCAAGAGGACCTATCATTTTGTCCTGACCCGTATTCCTCTGCCGGACAGTCCCGATGAAAAAGTAAAACATAACATCATTGTAGAGCAAAAGACAAATATCATCAAAGAATGTCTCGCAAAGAACGGCATCACCCTCGAAAGCGCGAATGTAATCCATTCAGACCGCTGCCTGGAAGAGAACGAACTTTGCAACACTTCTTATATATACGAAGTCTCCAAAACTTCTTCCGTCAAAGAGTATATGGCCTTGTATGATTCTTTGGTAAAGAATTATTTCTTAGAGGAAGACCGTGTAACTTTTGACAATTACAAACAGCTTCAATTAGAAGTAGACAAACTTTTGCGCTACTATAGAGGAAACGACAGCCACTTCATGGAACAAGCAGAGTTACTGGTTAAGTCATACCCGCAATTTTCATATGGATATTCATTCATCAGCAACTATTATTTTGACCGTTTTGAATTTGAGAAGGCATTAGAATATGCACAAAAAGCTACCGCCACCCTTGGCCCCGACTTGCTCCCGATACAGCTCAAAGAGATTCATCTAAACCTTTTATTAGGAAATTATCAGAGAAGCGAAAACCTATTGAATAAAATCTATGATAAAGATAATGAGTTTACTGAATTTCTCAAGGTCAAGATAGACCACATGATGTTTCATAATGAAGAACACGATATAAAGGCAATCACAAAGCTAATAAAAGCACATCCTGACAATGTGAAATACCGCAATGAGGAGGCTAGAATATGGAATTTCTATAAAAAATACGCCAGTGCGCTTGAAGCCATTTATGAAACTTTAGAGATTGATTCCGAATCAGCCATGGCCTATATCACTCTTGCAGAAATTAAATACCGCATGAATGACAAGCTTGACTTCTACCGAAATATAGAACTTGCCTTGAAATACAACTACGACTTGCGTTGGGTGAAGTATGACGAAATGTTCTATATCTACAAAGAATGTCTCGAAGATGAAAGATTCTTAGCCATACTGGATAAATATGACGTAAGACACATTATATCCTTCTGGCTAAGTTGAGCAGTGGTGGTCTTACTGACCACCACCGCCACCTGCATTTCCACCACCTTCGCCACCTTTCACATCATCATTACTGATGCTTCGGGCAGCTTTCTTCACGCTGGCTTTCAGTTCTCCTATCCGGTAGCCGATACTGAACCCGACATAACGGCTTGGATACTTTCCGCTACTCTTCAATACAAAATTAGCACCTTCCGTACGGTCGCTGCGCGTCCTGTACTTCTCGAAAATATTACTGCAATACAAGTTCAGCGTAAGGCGGTCTTCTTTCAGGAACGCACGGTTTATCCCCAGACTGTAATATTGATAACTGAAACCCTTTCCCTGCAAACTGATATACGGAGTACCCCCACCCCCATTCAGGCTCAAACGGATTTTCAAAGGAAGCGTATGCTGGATACCGCCATGGCAGGAAGCGTTCCATCCATAATTGTGCAACCCTTGCGCTTCACTCTTCAAATCCCTGTAACTTCCGCGCCCGTTCATATAAATACGAGTTTTGGAAGAAGCATTCCAGTTCAGATAAAGGGATAGTCCGGTATCACGGTTCTTACCGATATTGTCATAAGTGCTGTACATAGCCCCGTCCGGCGCCATGTGTTCCGGATTATCATCAAAGATTTCTCCGTTCTCATTAGTTATCAAGCGGCTCACCCTCTCTATCCCGTTATTGCCGAATGAATGGCGCAACGAAACGTTTATATTGAACTTGGCACTGAAATTACTGTACGCAATATCAAAAGCATGGCTTTTCTCACTCTTCAAGTCCGGATTTCCCTGACTGATAGACATCGGGTCTTGATTGTTAAAGTAAGGATTCAGGCTCCAGATTCCCGGACGCCAGATGCGCATATTATAACCGGCACGCAGATTCTGCGTCTTGCCGATTTTCATTCCCAAAGAGACGGACGGAACCAGGTCGCTGTAATTCGTATGGAAGTTCTCACCCGGTCCTACGATATATTTCACCCGTTGTATGGTCTGTTCATAACGGACTCCCGGTTTGAAAGAGAAATCCTTATACTTCAATGTATATCCCACATAAGCCGACAAAATATGATTCAGATGACGGTACTCACTGCTGCGGTCTTCCTTGTACACATAGTCGTCGCTCCCTCCTGCCGCCTCATAAAGCGCGTTGTCACTGCTATTGCGACGGAATATGTATTTCGCTCCCGTCTCAATGGTATGCAATTTCCCTATCGGAGTCGTATAATCCACCTGGAAAGTCTGCTCCATCGTATTTGTCTTTCCATCCGAATGGTAATTTTCCAATCGCAGCCGTTCAACCAGTTCATCTTTTTCTCCGTCGGGAAATATATCCAGATAAGTATTGCTGGAATTATCGGTTTGAGGTTGCGTATTTATCTTATAGGATAAGGTAAGCATCCGTTGCTTATTCTTCCGGGAAGTACGCTGATAGTCTATATTCCCATTTATAGAATACCACGAGCTTTTACTATGATTATCCGTCCGGTAACGATAAGCGACGTCCTCATGGTTCGTCCTATACATTACCGTATTTCCGTCACTGTTGCTCTTGTCACCGCTGCCATACATCCCGAAAGCCGCCGTCAGCAGCCTCAACGTATCAATCTCATAACTCGCTTCCAAGTTGCCATACTGGAAATTTCCTTTCGATTTGGAACTGCTTTGAGATTCGAGAAATTTCTCGTCCCTCGCTCCCGGCTCGTAATTCTCACGGTAACTGTCCGAATAGCTTCGCGGGCTATTATTATAATCGTAGTTATAATTGACGGAAACAGTCATCTTCCCCTGTTTCACCATCGCATAAGTGCCGGCTCCGGCTCCGTTGTTAGTGACATTTCCCCGGAATGTCGCCGTATATCCCTCGAATCCGCTACCCACAGTAACGATATTCAGAATACCGCCAACGCCTTCCGCATCATACTTCGCCCCCGGCGAAGTAATCACCTCGATATACTTAATGGTATTTGCCGGCATACTTTTCAGTACTTCTTTCGGATTATTGCTCATCATGTTGTTGGGCTTTCCGTTCACATGTATCTTGAAACTACTGCTTCCATTCACCTGCACATTATCTTCCCCGTCCACCGTAACCAGAGGAACTTTCCGAAGCATCTCCAATATGCTATTCGACTTTGAGTCCGGGTCATCTTCAATATTATATTCAATCTTATCCACATCTACCTTCACCAAAGGCTTCTGGGCTACGACTTCCACTCCCTTCAGTTCATTATTGGCTTCCGAAGAATACAACGTACCCAAATCAACGACTTTTGTAGACGACTTCAGAGTGAAGTCTTTCACAACAGGAGCTTTACCAATCGAAGAAATGCTAATCACATAATCTCCGGCAGGTATATTCAGTTTCTCCTGGAATTTACCATTCGCCCCGGTCACCGCCATTTTTACAGCCTTGTCGGGAGCATTTTTCTTTGTAATCCTGATAGTTGCATACGGTTCTCCCTCTTGGGTTAACGAATCCAGAAGTACGCCTTTGATGGTAAAAGAAGGAGCTACAGCTTTTTGCGCCCACCCCGTCGCAAATGTAGCAAACACGAATAGTAATAGTAGCAACAGTCTGTGTTTCATAACTAGAATGATTTAGTTTTTTGTTTATTAGACGCAGCAGATACTCAAATGCTGCAAACATGGGGACAAAAGTAGATGGTTTTCCGCCGGTTACGAAACATTCGGAGTTAAGAAAGTGAAACGAATAGATAAAATATATTACTAGAATCTTGTTCCCAACTATTCCAGTTCATTCAGAATCTCCCTAAAATCAATCCAAATCATCCTAATGTTTCCAAGACTCCTAATGCTTCCAAGTCTCCTAATGCTTCCAAGTCTCCTAATGCTTCCAAGGTTCCTAAGATTTCCAAGACTCTTAAGATTTCCAAGACTTCCTGTTTGCCAACAACCGTCTCAGACTTCTACGCAGTTTCTCCGCCCAACTGTCCCGAAAAGTGTCTCCATATTCTGCAAACACTTTCTTACAATCCCTTATCCGGTCGTTCTGCATTTTCATTGCCGCCTGTATCTGGTCTATCTTGGCTATTTTCTCTCTTTGCCGCAGAAGTTCTTTATCTTGGTCGCCAATGATTTCGACATACAAATCGCAAATCCTCGTTTTCTGCATACACAGTTCTTCCAATGTGTCGATATATTCGGACGTAATCCCTTTCTTCATCCGGCACAGAAATTCCTGAAAACTTCTTTCGTCAATGACAGGGGAAGGCTCACCATATCCCACAGAAAATCTTTTCATTTCCGCCCAAAGCAAAATAACTTCTTTATTGAATCCATACTTCGCTGCTGCTTTCTCTACGCTAATCCATTTCGGCATAATGCATTTGTTTTAATGTGTTCCACAATAAAAATAAAGAATATTGTTTGTTTATGTGGGACAACGAGCATTCACGATTTCTGTATTTCGGACGGGTGGGGATTGGTTAGGTTAAGTTTTTGGGGCAAACAAACCGGCCGGATACAAAAAAGACGTGAATGCTGTTGCACCATTATCCAGAATCAAGGCTAGCGACACCCTCCCGTAAGATAATGATGACAACAGACATCCACGCCAATTGTTTATATATAACACATCCGTTACGGATATGTTGATATAAGCCGCTCGCGTGGAATATCTGCCGCATCATCTCTCCACAGTAAAATCGCTAAATTTTGATTCTGAGAGATGAAACTTTACATATTCCCTTAATAATAAAAACCGCTTTCCGCAAGTTTCACCACGCTGATGAGCAGAAAGCGTATTGCAAAGATATATGTTTTTTTTGAAATGCAGTGGTAATATGGGAATAAATGCAAGAAGTTCCGTATATTCCCCTCTCTCCTATATACAAAAGTGAAAATCCTCTTTCAACCTATCACCACCCTTCCGAAACACCCTATTCATCGGACTTACAGAACGGTGATAGGTTGCCAGTAACCTATCACCTCATCTATCACCTATCACCGTCCGCCAAAATCAAAACCGGCATACAAACAGAAGCCCACGTGCAAACAAAAGTATCAACAGGGGATACATTCCATTTCCTGCCGTGAAACTAGTATTTCCCCGGCAGGAAACTTTAGTTTCAAGCACTTGGAACTGTAGTTTCCAGCCCTTGAAACTAAAGTTTCCAAGGCTTGAAACCAAGTGTTTCATTACTTGAAACAAAGTGTTTCTCACCGTGAAACGAAGTGTTTCAAGCCTTGGAACACTTTGTTCCACTACGGCCTGAACTTAACACCCTTATAGAAAACAATAAAGAATAAGCAGCAAAGAACTCGAATCCCTCCAGTGCCCCAGTTCCCATTAAAGCTAATTACCGCACATACAATACATTAAATATTATTAATCTTATATGCATCAGAGATTAAAGATGCGCACTTTGGTTGACGCTACGATAATTATTCGTATTTTTGTAAACCAATAAAAGGTTACCGATATGAAGATAGAAGAGATTTTTGCAAAACGCTTAAAGAGCGCACGAATTATGGTAGGCTGGTCTATGGATATGCTTTGCGAAAAAATCGGCAATCTGATTAGCAAGCAATCTATTTCTAAATATGAGAACGGGAAAATGATGCCGGACAGCTCCGTCCTTATAGCTATTTCCAATGCATTAAACTTAGACCCGGACTATTTTTTCCGTCCTTTCTTATTTGAACTGGACGAATTTGAGGTCAGTTTCAGAAAGAAGAATAAAGTTAAAGTATTTGAGACCAATGCTATAAAGGAAAAGATACGTGATAAAGTAGAACGTTATCTGGAAATAGAAAACATCTTAGGATTGGAGAATAAGTTTCAACCCACTGCCTATTCCAATGCTATCATTTCCAATGCACAGGACATTAAAATGCAGGCTATCCGTCTCCGCGAAGAATGGAAATTGGGCAAAGATGCCATCAATAATGTCCAGGCAATGTTGGAAACACATTTCATTAAAGTTATAGATGTGGATGCACCGGAAGGATTTGATGGTTTGAGTGGAATGGTTAACGATAAATATCCTATCATTGTCTTAAACTCCAACATCGGACAATCCGAACGTCGCAGAATGACTGCTTTGCACGAACTGGGACATCTTTTGTTTAATACCTGTTTTGACCCGGCATTAAGTCCCAGGCAAAGAGAAGGACTTTGCACTGTTTTCGCTAACGAAATGTTGATTCCAAGCTGTGTCTTCAGTGGCATAATCGGAGAAAACAGAAGAGATATATCATTAAATGAACTGACAGACCTACAAATCCTGTATGGCATCTCGATTGACGCCATGATGATGAAAGCCAAAGAGCTCAACATTATAACAGAAGCAAGATGCCGCACTTACTACATCAAGAAAAATCAAGACGAGAGATTTAAAAGATTGGTTACTGCATCCAGATTTCAAGAGAAAAAGCCCAAACGCTTTGTGAGCCTTGTATTCAGGGCCATTGCCAGTGATATAATAACAACTTCAAAAGCAGCTTCTCTCTTGAATATTTCGATTGAAGATGTACGTAACCGATTAAATCTTATATAATGGAGATTGTAGTAGTCAGCGATACAAATATCTTTATCGACTTATACACAGCAGACCTGTTGGACGAATTCTTTTCATTAACTATCCATATCCACACGACAGACTTTATCATCCACGAACTGAAAGTAATGGAGCAAAAAAGTAAGATACTTGGTTATGACAAACTTTTTATTAAAAAGTTTGATATGCGCGAAATGATTGAACTGGTAGGTTTTCAACGAAAAATGCAGGATAAGACCAACGTTAGCATCCAGGACTGTTCCGTTTGGTTATATGCACAAGATAACGGTTATATCTTACTTACCGGAGATGGCAAACTTCGCAAAACCGCAATCAAAGAAGGAACGAATGTCCGCGGAATTCTATACATTTTTGACAAACTGGTAGAAGAGAAGTTGCTCACACCCCAAAAAGCTTGCGAGAAACTCCAACTGCTCAGGCAAATAAACGGAAGACTACCATCTAAAGAAATTGAAAAAAGAATAGAGATATGGAGCAAATAAATAATAAGCAACAAATACATTTAATATGAAACTTACTTTGATGCGGGACTACGGCGAAACGTCAACCATGCGGACGCTGGATATAAACCTACAAATAGAAGCGATGAAGCATGAGACGAAAGCCCGCCCGATTAGCAATCTTCGGACAAATATACGTTACGCATCACCCGACTCTACACTGGAAGAAGCCCGGCGACTGACCAAGGTCGTCCCGGCAGCCAACTTCCGCAAAACAGCCAACGGCGCACAAATGACGGAATACAACGGCATTGTGCAAATAGAAGTCAACCACCTGGCAAACCGGACGGAAGTAAACCGCGTGAAGCAGGAAGCGGCAGAACTTACGCAAACTTTTGCCGCCTTCATGGGTTCCGGCGGACATTCCGTGAAAATATGGCTGCGCTTCACCCGCCCGGACAAATCATTACCCAAAACTCGGGAAGAAGCGGAAATATTCCAAGCCCACGCCTACAGAAAAGCAGTCAGCCTGTACCAGCCAGCTCTCTCCTACTCCATCGAACTTAAGAACCCTACTTTGGAGCAATTCTGCCGGCAGACCTACGACCCGGAACTTTATTACAACTCTGATGCCACCGTCATCTACATGCGTCAACCGCTGGAAATGCCGTCGGACATCACCTACAAAGAATCCGTACAAGCGGAAACATCGCCATTCAAACGGCTGATTCCGGGCTATGATAGTTTCGATACCTTGTCCGCCCTCTTCGAGAGTGCTCTGAACAAGGCTTACCAATCATTAAGCGAACTCCAGCCCAACGTACATCTCCATTCGGACGAAGATCTCAAGCCACTGTTAGTCCGCCTTGCGGAAAATTGTTTTCAGGCAGGCATACCGGAAGAAGAAACCGCCCGTTGGGCCATCGCTCATTTCTACTCCAAGAAGAAAGAGTTCCTTGTCCGCCAGACCGTACAAAACATATATACCCACGCCAAAGGGTTCGGACAGAAATCCCCCTTATCAACCGAACAGGAACTGGAGCTTCGCACGGAAGAATTTATGCAACGCCGATACGAATTCCGTTACAACACGATGACGACCGTAACGGAATATCGCGAACGGAACACATTTTGTTTCTGCTTCCGCCCCATCACCAACCGGGTACGAAACAGCATTGCCATGAACGCCCGCCTGGAAGGGCTCAGTCTTTGGGACAGGGACGTCGCCCGTTATCTGGACTCCGACCGCATCCCGATATTCAGCCCTATCGAGGATTTCCTCTTCGGAGTGGATGTCCGTTGGGACGGTCGCGACCGGATTCGTGAACTGGCTGCCCGCGTCCCCTGCAACAACGCCCACTGGCCCGACTTGTTCTATCGTTGGTTTCTGAGCATGGTAGCGCACTGGCGTCATACTGACCGCAAGTACTCCAATTGTACGGTACCGTTACTTGTCGGTCCGCAGGGCTATCGGAAATCTACTTTTTGCCGGAATCTGTTACCGCCCGAATTGCAGATATATTACACGGACCACATCGACTTCAGCAATAAAAGGGATGCCGAATTATCTCTCAATCGTTTTGCGCTTATCAACATGGACGAATTCGACCAGAACGGAGTGCACCAGCAGGCTTTCCTGAAGCATATCATCCAAAAGCCGGTGGTCAACACCCGCCGTCCCCGTGCCACAGCCACACAGGAGATGCGCCGCTATGCTTCATTCATCGGCACAAGCAACCACAAGGACTTACTGACCGACACTTCCGGCAGCCGGCGCTATATCGTCGTCTACTTAACCGCTCCCATCGACTGTTCCCCCATCGACTATGAGCAGCTTTATGCGCAAGCGATGCACGATATTTACAGGGGAGAGCGTTACTGGTTCGACACCGAGGACGAAAAAGTGATGACCGAAGGCAATCAAGAATTCCAAGTTATGCCTATCGCGGAGCAATTATTCCACCAATATTTCCGAGCTGCCCGGGAAGACGAGGAAGAATATGAGCAGCTTCTCGCCATCGAGATACTGGAACAGGTGCAGCATGACAGCAGGATTCATATATCGAATTGTAATATTATTCAGTTCGGCAGAATATTGCAAAGGAATCAAGTGCCTTCCGTACATGCCAAACGGGGGAATGTCTACAAAGTGGTTCGGATTAAGCCGAAAAGAGAATAAATATACAGTTTTCGGTACGGTGATAGGTGATAGATGAGGTGATAGGTCAGAGACAACCTATCACCGTTCTGTAAGTACGATGAACAGGGAGTTTCAAAAGGGTGGTGATAGGTTGAAAGAGGAATTGGTGAAATCACTATGGAGCGATTCGTATTTAAAATTACTATTCCTCAGCAATTATCCAGTCTCCAATAGTTCTTGTCGCACTGTCGAAGTTTACTCCTATCTTTATAACTTTCCGATGATCGGGTTGATAAGGTATAGCATATCCTCTACTATTTATCTGCGCCAACGCTTCTTCCGGGGTGCCATCCATTTTGAATTCAAAAACATAGATAGCATCATGCAATTTTACGACTACATCTGCACGTCCGATCGCGCTTTTTACTTCCACATCTACATACTGCCCCATCAGCCGGAACAATAGATAGAAGATAGTCTGATAGTGTTTCTCCTGTTTATTCTCCAAATCATTGGGGATAGAAGCAAAGAAAGACCTAATACGTTCCAAACACTCAGTCAACTTTCCGGCACGTAAATCCTTAATAAAAGAAACTACATAAAATGTATTTTCCCGGGCAGGTAAATGCACATAAGCAGGCATAAGAGATTCGATGAACCCTTTCCGAACCTCTTTATTGGGATAAGCAAGTGTATAAAGCTGAAATTCAGGGTCGTATCCTTTGATAGTAAGATAACCGCTTTGATAAAGTACGGGAAGAGGGTCAGTTATAACACTCGTCGGAGCATCAAACTGCTCGGCAGTAGCCGTAGCCCCGTCCAATTCACGAATATCGAAATTACTCTGTTGCAATATGTTTATCAAGAATGTAGGTGTTCCGGTAGAAAACCAAAAATTTTCATAACTCTTTTGAGCAAATGCATTAAACAAACTAAACGGATTATAGATGTCTTCACATTTCTTACTGAAATGATAGCCGTCATACTGCTGTTTCAAATGCATGCAAGCTTCCTCATAGGTTTCATTATTGGCCTGTGCCATCATCTCAATATCAGTTTTCAGCTGGGTACGCAATTCCTGCTCGGTAATACCACAGATAGCGCTATAATCATCCCGCATACTGATATTCTGCAAATTATTCAATTCGCTGAAAATACTCATCTGACTGAATTTGCTGATACCTGTCAGGAAAAGAAAGCGTAGATATTCTCCTTGTGCTTTCAAAGGACTGAAGAATTTCCGCATTTCTTCACGAAGATCGTTTTGTAGTTCCGGCAAATGGTTGCTATCCAATAAAGGAGCATCATATTCGTCAACAAGAACTACTACCGGTTTGCCCGTCTGTTCATAAGCACGACGAATCACTCCCCGGAAACGTTCGGCCGGCGTTTCTTCCACTTCTTCCTTTCCATAAAGTTTTTCCCAATCATACAGGTTCAGATTTAGCTGCCCCACAAGGTCGGAAAGCGCAGTGTACTTTGTCATGCTGAAATCTATATGCAACACCGGATAGACATTCCATTCTTTTTCCAAACGTTCCATCGCCAATCCTTGGAACAAATCTTTCTTCCCCCGAAAATAAGCATCAAGAGTGGATACCAGCAAACTTTTCCCAAAACGGCGGGGACGACTCAAAAAATATACCTTATTGGTATTTGCCAGACGATATATCAACTCCGTCTTATCTACATATACGTTGTTGTTATTACGCAAATCTTCAAAATTCTGTATCCCTATCGGGTATATTCTGAAAGTACTATCCATAACGTCTATCCTTTTAAAATTGAAATGTAGACAAATATAGGGATTAAAAAAGATACCACAAACAGTATTCTGTGTTTTCTCGGCTTCGCGCTAGTTATGATTGCTATACCTTCGCATTTCAAATGCATAAAAAACAAATGCATAGATTCAAACAACACCAAGTTATTCAAATCTATGCATTTACAATATAATAAGAATACTATTAACGTATTTCTTTCACAAAATAAATCAATGCCGGGAAGTGGTCACTATATCCATTTATAAAAGTATTACTGGAAAAAGTACGCCACGGGTATCCTTTGCGTTTTCCCTCTTGTGTTGTCAGGAAATCACGGTTAAAGATTTCCGCTTTCCAGAATTTCAAAGTAGAGAGGTCTTTGCCTAACAAGTTTCCTGATATAATCAATTGGTCATACAAGTTCCATTTGTCTTGGTAGCAAAGTGATCCGATTCCCTTGTCAAATAACGGCCACGTAGCATTGAAGTACCCATCCGGTTCTGTATCCGCAGCTTTACGGCGGGCTTTCAATACTTCTTTCGTACTTTTGTCAGAAGGGTCATCATTCATATCACCAACAATCAAAACTTTCGCTTGAGGGTCAGCCGCATGAATGGAGTCCGCAATATGTTTGGTTATAGCGGCGGCAGCTTCTCTATAAATGGATGAGCGGTCACCACCGTAACGGGACGGCCAATGGTTTACAATCATATGAAAGGACTCTCCCGCCAACAACCCACTTACTAATAGCTGGTCACGCGAACGGTAATTCGGCTTGGAAGGCATGAAAAAAGGATATGCCTTAGATGAAAGCAGAGTAAACAGTCTGGGATTATATAAACAGGCAACATCTATTCCCCGGCGATCCGGTGAATCATAATGCACAATCTCGTATCCCATAGAAGCAAGCGGTTCTGTTTTCACCAAATCTTCCAATACCCGGCGGTTCTCTACTTCTGACACACCGAGGATAGCCGGACCACCCGGACACTTCTCCCTCGCAAGTTTAGCAATCACTTTCGCTATATTACTTAACTTTTGATGGTACTTCTCAGGAGTCCAGGAATATGGACCATTCGGCAGGAATTCATCATCACCGGGGTTATTCGGGTCGTCTTCCGTATCAAACAGATTCTCCAGATTATAGAATCCTGCAGCATACACGCCCAGTCTGGTTTGAGCAACCGACTGGGTTAGTGTAAACACTATTAATAAAGCTAATAGAATAAATCTTTTATTCATCAAATCTTACATTATACATTATTAATCAGGTACTATTTCACCACTGCCACTGCCGCCGGAGGTCGTAGCCAATTTAATTTCAAATAATCGTAGCCCATAAGTATTGACAGCCGAAGTTGTATAGAATTCTAAAACCGTATTATCCGAAACTGCAACATTTTCAATAGTCATCTCAAATGGTAAATTACCTTCATTATTTGCACTAGAAACTTCTTTGCTCGGCACCGCTAAATCTACACCATTACATCTAACTTTCAATGCATTCAAATTCATCACTTTAGGTCCTGTCTCCCCCTCAAAAAGCACTACATTAGAACCAACCTTATAAGTTAAAGTAGCAGTCTGAGCACCCTTCGCGTTAATTCCTTTTACAGTAACATTTATATCCGATCCTGTAGGGTACCAGAGATTGCCAAGATTATTCACATTACGTACAGAAACCTTTCCTGATGCATCTTCAAACATTGACGCCGCATTATCAAAACCAGTATAATCCTTAAGGAAAGGCCAATTGCCGGAAACCTTGGCAGGAGTTCCAAATGTTTCTTTAAACAAGACAGTTTCGCCACCCGGTTCGGGATCAGGATCAGTACCTTCCCCCGGGACAATTTCATCAAAATCAAAGTAATCGTTTCCTGTAGGTATAGTCACCTGCCAAGCACCTCTGAACCGACCTAAAATAGCAATCACTGTACCTTTACCAATAGGCAGAGTTTCTGATGCAAAATCAGCATAGTTGCTTGTACGCACATCAACAGAATTACCATATGAATCTTTCAATGTTTGAGTTCCATACCCTGTACTTGGAGCAAAAATATCTTTTCCACCATTTACAAAGTAGACCCCTTCCAAACGAACAAGTCTAAAAGTCATTTCGGCTACATTTTCATTGGCCAAACTAATATTTGTTATTACTTTAGGTTCCACTTTTGATTTGTCCGGCCAACCATTCAACAGCACATGCTCCTGAAAATCTGTTTTCAGCAATCGGTAAAGATAACCTGTAGGAATACCGATTTGCTGTTCATCCCCATAAACCGAAATACATAAGCCTTTTAAGTTGACATACACTTCCTGCCCTACTCTATATAAACCAAAAACACCGTTAAAGTCAGCAAGAATAGGAATAGCGCCTGTCGCATCCTGCAAATAAATCTGTTTATAAATATTGCCGGATTCATCATTAGCAGAAACATAAGCTTTCAATATCAGGTCTGTAGTAATAATAGACGGCAAATCTTGAGTTGCAGCCGCGAACTGCTGCTTCAATGAAGCAATCGTAATATTAGCTTTCGGCCCGTCATACTTTGGCTCATTCAAAGGAGGAGCATCATAATCGCGGTCACAAGAAGCCAAAGCTAAAACCGCAATCAACATATAAAATACTTTCTGTAGAATTTTCATATATGAATTTATTTTATCTAGTTTATTACTTCATTAACTAAAAACGATAACTAACATTCAAGAAACAGTTTATTCCTTGCATATAATAATACTTCGATGTATAGCGATCCGGATAACTAATATCTGTACGCCCTTGCTCATAACCTCCAGTAGCAATATGTTTCTTATTAAACACATTGTAAACAGCTAAGTTAAAGTTTATAGAATTCCTATTACGCAAGTAGTATATTTTTCCCACAGACAAATCAACCGTATAATTAGCAGCTAATCTTTCTTGTGTGGTTAATGTCTCATATGCGTACAATTGCTTCGGATCTGTAGGATCTATCGTAGCGTAGTTAGAAGCCATTCGCCGCATCGGGGCAGCTTCAATATAGCTACGTCCAAATCCATTAATATTCGCTCCCAAGAACCAATAATTAATAAAATAACGTACGCCAAATGTTCCCGCCACCTGAGGAGTTCCACCTACATACACATTCTTCATATACACCTTCTCCTCTACATCTGAGAACATTCCATTTTCCGGACTAATTAATCCCATCGGATTATTATTATAATAAGATTGAGAAACCGTTCCGGCCAAATCAAAACTCCAATGATTATCCAACTTATAAGTAGCTCCCATCTCAATGCCACGATGGACACGATTGACACCTTTTAATACATGATTGACAAACGTATGCATACTAGTCGTATTCGCCTCATTACCATCATAATAATAACTGTAACGTTCCATCTGATCATAGAAATTTGTCTGATACAACCCAATACGTCCAGTCAATGAAGGCATTGAAAAAATATAATTCACGTCAACTGATAAAACACGACCGCTCTCCAAACCATCAATTGTCCTATCAGAAACACGAGGCGAAATGTAAGCATCATTTGGAAGCGGAGCCTCAGTTCCATAACTCACATTAGCTGTTATAAAATGACGACCATTTATTTTGTAAGTCAATCCGCCTTTCAGCGCCATGTCCGTGAATGTATGAGAAGCACCCTTGCCATATGAATTTGTAGGATAGTGCCCATTTCTCATTTTGCCATCACGCTGGAAGTCAGTATATGTTAATTTAAATCCATAATAAAAATCAAATTTATGAGAACGGTATTGGTTTAGCAACCATGCATTTGCAGAATATATATTTAAGTTAAAATTATATCCGAAGACTCCTCCTTCATAAACTTTTCTTCCAGGACGGTTCAAATCACTCTGTTTTTCCTCAAAACTTCCTACAGATTCCCCCTTCAGTGCATATTTATCAATATCTTCAATATACTTGGAGCCAAGAAGATCGTCAACGGTTTTAAACTGGCTTGAAGTTGTCGAACGCAGTCCAATGCCTGCTATCAAATTCATCCGGCTGGAAAGGCGGGCATTCAAGGTCGAATTCAAGGTCGTTTCATACAAATCGCTTCTGCGTTCCTCTACCATATAGTTTGCATTATCCTTACCATAATTCTGACGATATAATTCATCCCAATTTATTTGGGTATAACTTGTATCATTTCTTCTCCACAAAAGTTCTGTTTTTATCTGTTCTGTAAACGATGGCAACTGACGATAATAATCCGGGCGAGGATCACCTCCATTATACCAATTTAGCGCTGTATTACCGTAACGTCCATAATGAAAGCCTAAACCAGTTGTCAGCGTCACATCATCGCTTATATTCCAAATATGAGAGGCTATGACAGTAGGATCGAATGCCTTTACCACTTTGGCGTTTCTTTTCTTTCCGTTTTGGTATCCCCAATTCGGATTATAAAGATAATTTCCAGTTAATTCATATACTTCTTTATAAGACGCACTCTGTTGTCCTCGTGCAACCGGTGACCCGAACGTCACTAAAGACAAGCTATGTTTTCCACCTTTCCACTGCTTCTCCGCTGATAAAGCATAAGAAAAATTCCGGTAGAATGTGCCGTCTACATTTCCTTCATGAGAATAACGTCCTCCTAATGAAGCGGTAAATGCCCATCCATCCGGTCGTAAACCTGTGGCATATGTCACCATGCCACGAAGATAATAAATGCGGTTTGTATAAGTCAATGTAGCCTTAGTTCCGGGAGCATAACTACCAGCACGCATATTTATGTTCTCAGCACCTCCTATAGAACCATAAGTAAAAGTAGAAGGACGGTTATAGTTGACTACATCTCCATTACGTGTCATATCGTTCAGTGCGCCAATGGAAGCATAATTGAACACGCCTCGTAATTGGTCGTTGAAACTGACACCATTAATATATTTTTGTTGGTAATAGCTATCGTATCCTCTGACACGAAAACGAACGGGGGATAACTGATAAGCTGCGCGGTTTAGATATACATCATTAGACAAAATCACTGTAGAACTTACATCTTGTGAAGAATTGTCGACATCATCGTCTACCATTACTTCGTCGATAACACCTACCAATGATAAATCCTCATTCGTCTGAAGTTCTATCACCTCGATATTGCCTACATCATTAATAACGCCTTTTTCTATTTCTATTAATATTCTCTGAGGCGTTATGTTCACTGAATTAAACATCAGCACATCTTTCCCCTGCGAAACATTTTCGAAATTGAAAAAGCCTTTTGAATCAGTCCGAGTCTGCTTATTTTCTCCGTTTAGCTCCACAATTACGCCAGCTACCGGTTCTTTCGAGACTGAACCTATAACACGACCTTTAATACTTGTCTGTATTTGCTGCGCAAACAGAAAGCAGGGTAAAAGCAGTGCTATAAAAAGCATTAGTTTTTGTTTCATATTTATCAGTTATTCGTTAGTTCTTTACGCTAGTGCGTTCCGTTTCTTAGAGAAATAAGGAGGAGAGACTTATTTTTTATCCTTCTCTCCTCCTCTATTTATCTTCTATTGATATTATTTAGTACCAAATATCTTAATATTGGCAACACGCAGACCAGCTTTATTATCTGCATCAGTAGTAGAAATTTCTAATACACTATTGGCCGTTCCAACTAAATCTGTAGCAATTTCAAATGGGAAAAACACATTAGAATTTGCAGAAGTAACAATCTTGCTAGGTATAGAAATATCCTGTCCATTCCAAGTGAACCTTAATACATTTAATTCTTGTTCTGAAATCTTCGTCCCTGCCGTAAAATTGTATGAATCAGCAGCCAATTCAAAACCGAATTTCATTTTAGTATATCCCTCAGTATTAATACTAGAAATCTCTAAAGTTGAATTTTTGGCGGCAGGTACCCATAAATTATTAACTTTATCTGTCGGATTCGGATTACTTTCTGTCTTATAATCAATAGAACGAATACTCATCGTACTTGTTTTATCTGTAAATGTCCAAGGATTACTCCAGGCTGTAAATTTTGAAACATAAGGCCAGCCACCTGAAGGTTTAGATCCCATTACAGCTCCAAATGTTTCAGTAAAAATCAATTTTTCTTCACCACCAGGAGTCGGATCAACTCCACCACCATTACCAAAATCAATATCAATATTGCCACCTGTTACAGGAGTCCAATCATCAATAGTTGCATCACCAAATGAAACAGAAATCTGTCCTCCTGTTTCTTTAATAACAACCGGATAAGTATATTGAGAGCCGGCTACATAATTCTGGCCTTCCGGAATATTCCAAGATTTTGTTTTATCCCCTATAGTAAATGTTATCGCAGCACCAGACAAACCATTTACAGGTAAAATAATTGTTTCTGCCAAAGTACCAGCATTACTTACTTTCGCTGCAATATTCTGTACAGAATTATCGTCAGGAGTTAAAACACCATTTAATAAAGCAAATGAGCCTTTCGTTTTTGTTCCAGTAACAGCAACTTTCAAACCTTCCAATGTCGGAATAGTGGCATCTTTTGTTATATTCAATACAATCTTCGCCAACTGATGTTTAAAAGTTAATTGCACAGGTGCAGTTACACTTTTATCTTTATTCGTTGCATTGATAGAATAAAGCAAATCAATCGCTGGCTGAGATGACTGTTCTGTCACATCAACAGTATAAGCATTACCTGCCAAAGTAGTTGCATAAGGATAATAAGCAACAAAGTCTACTTTATCACCATTATCTGGATAATAAATAGCATCATCTGCAGAAGCAGTGGAAAGATTTCCTTCAGCACTAACATAATAATGTTTATTCACGGCATCACCAAATGCTCCATTCTGCTTTACAAAAACACCAACTTGGTCACTACCATCTTCACTCCAAGCATTATTTACTGCTCTTGTTTTGACACCTTGAATTTGTGACTTAAAAACGACAGGTTGAGAACCATCGTTCCATTCACTGTTATCATCTGCATTCGGAGTACATGCACCCAAAGCAAAGACTGACAACACGCCCATTGATAAGAATTTCCCTAATTTCATAATTCGTTTAGTGATTAGTTAAACATATATTAAAAAGACTGATTTATTGCCACAAATTAAGTTCTAGCGCTTGCTTTGTTTCCACATCTATGCTTGGAAAAAAAGTAAATCCTGTCAACTTTTCCAACTCGCTAACTGAAATAGCATTCTTCATATAATCTGTATAAGAAAAGTCCTCATTATTTAATTTGAAAGCAATAGTATGAAACTTATTATTAATTTTTCTAGCGAGAGCTTTAAAATAATACTCCGGAATAGCCATTCCTTTCAAGTACTTTATATTATTTTGAGGTGGCATTGCACCAGTAACGACAAAAACAGTATCCGTCCCACTTCTCCAACCACGTACTTTGTCTTCTAATAGTCTCCAAATGGACTGATTCATTTTTGTTCCCGTCTGAGGAGTCATATTAGCATAGTAAAAAGTTGTCTCGTTGGTCGGTTTATTACATGTCCTATCTCCACTAGGTATTTGATGCCCACGATCATATCCACTTCCAAATCCGCTACTCAAATTAGCTTGATCCGCATAAGGAATTATTGTGCTAGGAGCATAGTTCCAAGCATCAGTTCTTCCTGAGTTTCCTGTACACTTGGGAAATAGGGGATATGCTACCCAATAAGCAAACTTCAGATCCTTATCATACAACATACTATAATTTCTCAATATTATACTATTATTAGAATCAGGCTCATACATTTTATTCTCATCAGGCATATAAAAAGTAGCATATATAAGGCGGTTATTAGCTAACTGTTCTTTTGTAATAACCGGTGTTTCTCTCCATTTAGCATATTTTGTAGCCTCCGGGTCAGTTACAGTTCCACCTCCTTTTACATTGCAAGTAGTTGTATAAGAGTTTCCTCCAATAATTGATTTTACATTATCAAGCGTTACTGTGCTTTTCTTTTCACCTAAAGTCAATGATATTTTCATGCCGGTATCCAGTGATTGCGGTATTAATATCGCCTCCGCTATTGCTCCAGTATTCGTTTTCCGAACACGCATGTTCACATTTCCCGCAGATTGCTCTTCCGTGGTTAAAGTTCCGTCAACTAAATTAAATTTTGCACTAGTCTTAACATTAAGGATAGAGACAACAAGACCATCTAACGATGTCCCATCAGTTACTTGCAAAGTAAGTACTATTCGCGAAAGTATATGCCTGAATTGCAGGTTTCCTACCACAGACGCCTGTTCACGTCCCACCAAATTATCAGCATATAACAAATCAATATCCTCTTGATTCTTTTGCTCCGTGACATCAACGGGATAAATAAAATTATTGATTGTTTCTTGATAAGGATAATATCCTATAAAATCAACTTTAGTACCATCATCCGGAAAAGAAAGATAGGTTGATACAGGCAAGAAATTACCATCACCATTCTCTGTGAAGTATTCCACGTTATCACCTTCACCAACAATGGAACCAGCACTAAGCTCAGAACCATTTTTTTTCATATAAACACCTATAGCGTCACTTGGAGTCCATGAAGCTCCGGCCGCTCTTGTGTACGTACCTTCAACCACCGAGGTGAAACGTACAAACTGCTGTTTCCCACTCCCTGTTTCTTGCTGCGCTTCCCTATTGCAAGAACCTAAAGCCAATAGTAACACTATGGCATACAACACATGTCTTTTTCCCATCTGTCTCAATTTAAGTCATCTATTAGAGCGGGCAAAATAAAGAAGAGTAGATTACATTCCCATTACAAGAACAATACAAGAATAATAATATACAATTCACACTTTCCCCCTCTAAACACTTTAGTTCACTTTTGTTCGTTTAGAATAACAAATATAAATACAAATATTTAGAAAAGCAATCGAATCCCAAAAAGATTTAATAGAGAGTTGCGAACACTAAAAGTCAAGCTGATGTTAAATTTATGAAATATATAGTTATATATCATACTAATATTCGCTAATACTAAACAAAAAGACAGTTGGTTATTGATACTCATATTCTTTTGAAAGACAAAAAAAAGATAAGTATCAATAACCAACTGTTATTCTTGATTACTAAATGGAAGGAAACTATCCAATTATTTCCATATAAAAACTATTTCTACAATGCAATATTTGAAAACCTTCGCAAATCAATGCAAAGCTTTAATATATTGCTATTTAGAACCGATAAGAAGTCCCCACCGAAAATGCAGCATGCACAGGAGTAAGATCACCGCCTGCCAAAATGTTCTTAGTGTACATACGTATACGGGGTTCTGCAAATACTCCGAACCCTTTAACCAGTTTATAATAAAAATGCAAGCCGCCTTCCAAACCAAAGGTTGTCTTATTAGGCTCTGAGCCAAAAGCCAAAACCGGACCTGCCAAAATCTCTACTCCAAATTTGCGTTCAGGATTATAACCACCCATGAAATGAGTGATGTCAAAGAGGTAATCGGCCGATACACTTATCAATTTACGAGCATCTGCACCATTCCTACCCGGCAAGGCTGTATAATCCAAACCGACCCGCGCTCCGGAACATGGAAAGAACTGACGTCCACCCGATACACCTATCAAAACTCCAAGCCCCGCACCTGAATCATACTTCACACGATGAACAGGCATATTGGCACCTACATTCCATGAAGCAAAATAATAAGGTTCGAATTCTTTTCTAAGAGCTGCCAGCTCCTTTAATGTTCTGCCCCCGGCACGACGGAATTCCAGTCCTATCTGAACGCTCATTACATTATCCGCTACCGATGTACGCGGACCGATATAATTATCTTCCACATGTATGTCTCTATAAGAATAAGGTACACGAGAGAAGCGAGGTTCGATAAACAACGCCATAGCATCAGATACGTAATATTTGCATTGTAAGCCGGCTGTTATACCTGCATATGCAGCTCCCGCCGCACTAACTCTAATCTTCTCGCTCTGTCTCCGGACTTTTCCCAATTCCAAACCAAGCATCGGGACAATCCCCCATCGCCGCTCTTTATCATACTTCCAGAAAGAAAGAATATCAAACATACTCTCCACCCGTATTCCACCTTGCATCGTACGCTTGTCGGAAAGGGTTCCATATTCACTCGTAGCCTGTCTCCAGCTGCTGATTCCGGCAAAACCAGAGAAACGCAGTCCCCAGAAAGGCAACAGCCACTTACCGACTGATATACTCATTGTCGGACCTGCCGAGGCTAAAGCATCCATAGAACGACTTGAGCCGACCAAAGACTGGAAGCCGACTCCTCCACTAATAAATGTATTTCCCCAGATTGTGCCATCCCCGAAGCCGCTCTCTGTCAAACTCTTACGATAGGAAGGATTGAACCGATAAGAGGTTCCTAAAGCAAAAGAAAGTTGCAAAGGAGTTCCCTTCCCCCCTGGGGTATTCATATAGCGTTTCGTATAAACCCGTAATTTAGGCTCGGCAAAAACATCAAACTGTCCACCCAATCTCCAATAAGGCCGTACACCACCTTCTAGACCCACATAAGTTTTTCCCGGATCAAAACAACGGGTCACAACTGGTCCCCCAAACACTTCCGTACCAAATTTACGCTCAGGGTCGTAGCCTATCACCCAATTGGATATATCAAACATATAATCCAACGAAAGACTCATAAAAGTATAACGGTCTATTTTATTATCTGATGAACGGGTAGCCGCATTATTAAAATCAAGTCCTAAGCGAACTCCCGATAGCGAACTAAGTTGACGTCCTACCGCAGCTCCGATTATAAATCCCGGACGTCGTGAAGTCGGTCGGTTCAATTGTTGCGGCATTGTCATGCCGACAGCATAAGAAGTATAGTAATAAGGCGTAAAATCACCTCTCAACTTTGCCAATTGTTGCCACTGCGGACGAGTAGGACGACGTAATTCGACACCTACACTAACATTCATCAATTTATCCATGAAAGAATACTCATTCACCTTTCCGGAAATTGTTTTCTCCGTAAATGTATAAGGTACAAATGACATGCGAGGTTCTACAAAGAAAGCGAGATTCTCCGTCGGATAGTACTTGAATTGAATTCCGCCGGTCATTCCGGTGTACGATTTGGATACAAGTTCGCGTTCATCCTGCTTCTTCATCATTCCAAGTTCAACACCAAACATCGGGACAATTCCCCATTTCATCGAACGCACATCTTTCTTGAAAAAGGCGAAAGGATTAAGCATTACTTCAGCACGTCCACCTGCATACATGGTCATTCTGTCGATTCCCAACTTTTGATTTGCTTTCCACACATCATACGACCCGAATGCAGATAAACGAAAACCAAATAAATCAAGAAACCACTTACCTGCCGCCACACTAAAGATAGGACCTGTAGAGCCTAACAGTCCTTGCTCTCTAGCCAATGAGGAATTCTGTGCCTGCAAGCCCATTCCCGCACTGATAAATGTATTATCCAGAAAGTTTTCATCCCCGGCTTCCGTACTTCCACGCGGGGTAAAAGTTCCTAAGCGATAATTCATACCCACCCGGGCGTTGAAACCAATATCATAGCCATGCGAGTTATTGTTTCCGGAAATATCAATTCCATCTGTATAAAAAGAAATTCCCGGTTCCATAAACACATCCAGACGGGTTCCGGTAGATATTTTCATTTGCAGTCCCAGATGAAAATCAATTGCCTTCTGCTTCTCTCCCGCCAATGAAGCGAGATGGACTCCAAGTCCCTCTACCGTAGAGAGTTCTAGCATACGATAAGGATTATAGCCGCCAAGAGCAGTACTCAGATTGAATATATGATCTACACCAAACGTATAGTTAGTCCATTTTTCATTATCACTCTGCCGATTGGCGGACTGCCAGCTTCCAAGCAGCCGTACCCCATTTTTAGGAGAAAAGAATTTCGATACGGACAATCCGATTTCCGGCCCACCGGAAAGATTCATCCCTCCTTGAGGAATAATACGATTATATCCTCCCCAGAAACTGACAAAGAAGTTATCCAGGAATTTCTTATTAACAAACTCCCGGCCTTGAGGCTGATAACGTTTCTGCATCGAATAGCTCAAAGCATTGTATTTCACACGGTAGGCTGTATCAGCCTGACTTCTTCGTTGCATAGCGGAGTCCTGAGCAGCAGCGGCATCTCGCATTTTTGCAATGGAATCCTGTTGCTGGGCCATTACACCTCCGGCAAGCATTCCACAACAAACATACGTCAATATATATCTTTTCATCACCATTATTTATCAAATTAAGCTACTCATTTCCTCCTGTAGCCATTTCGTCTTCATAACCCATTTTGGCATATTTGAAACAGTCTTCACTAATATCCCCGTCCCATTCGGCTATCGAGATATAGCTGCTGTCTTTTTTGAAACAATTCGTCAGTGCCTCTTCTGCCTGCATGGCAAAAAAATCACCTTTCCGGCAATAAAGGACTGCTTTCAGATAGAGTGTTTTCGGATCGTCCGCAGGTAAATCTTCCAATGCTTTCTCCGCCTTTTCATTCCATGCATGTGTTTTCATCGCCAGACACATCACTACATTATTGATAGGCGAACTGTTTCTGACCAGTTCGAATGTTTCGAGACGCCGGGCTATTTCCGCATCATTCAATCCGCTGGTTACCTTATAATATCCGCCCAAGCAGAAAGCAAATGCTTTTATCTTTTTGTTCTTTTCACTATCAGGCAATAACTGAGCCAAACGGCTGGCTTCGGAGAAGTCTCCCTTTTTAAGATACATAGCTAATTGATTGGCTACTATTTCTTCCACATTATCTACACCTATCACTCGTCCGTCAAAAGTACGTTCTACGTTGCAGCCTCTCACAGAAAAGTCGACCAGTGGTCTTAGGACTTCCGTATCGACCGTATCACGTTTCAAATAAGATACTGCCAGATTGTTCGCAGCCAACACCCACGGTTTTCCGTTAGTCAGTTCTTTAGAATAGTTGTATGCACGACGGTAAAGTTCCTCCAACTCTTTGGGGTCTTTCACCATGTTAAACAAGTGCCAATATTCATATAAGGCGAAATTCTTCTTTCCCGAACGATAATCAGAATCATTCTGATAACGATTCAATATTTCTTCTTTTGTCAGCGCACGATAAATCTCGGCTGTATATTCACATTTCATTGAACGCAACTTAGGAAGATGTGCCTTAATAATCGTATTATAATAAGGTAGTGCCGCCACTTGCCGAAACTGCAAGTCCTGGCTCTTCGGATATTTTTCGACAATCTCACGGATAGCGGCAGCTTCATCGGGCAGCGTGTCCTTTTCCAATAAATCTGCAACTTCCAACCAGGTAGCTACTCGTGAGTCATTCGGTGTATAAGTGTATAGCCGCTGCATAGTACGAGCAGGAATAACCGAATAAACCAACGAACGGGCATATGCCAGACGACGTTGGGATAAAGCCATATTAGACGCATAAGAACCTTCAGGAGATGATACACTATATAGATGGAGTTCTTTCAAAGTAGAACTTTCCCCATTCACCACTTCCAGCAGCTTCGCTTTCAATTTATCCAGTTGTATTTCATTGTTAGGATCTTCAGGATCCAATTCCGCTTTTCCCAACAAGAAACTTAGAGAAATATCTTCTACACCAGTCCGGCGTTCTACCTTCGGTTTCTCTTCATATTTTTTAGGATCCAGTTCATATTGGTCAAGCGAATATTCCAGAAAACGCAACGGACGCCTCGGACTACGTGTAGAAAGTTCCAACAGACGTTCGTAATAGGGACGTGTATAGTCCTCCATCTGCATGTGGGCTAATACCTGAAAATTGTCTTGTGCATTGGAAAGCTTGATTGTGTCGTTCCACATATAGGATGCCTTCTCTGCAGAAAGCGGCTCATTCTCAACTATAAAATTAAACAGTGAATCATGTTGTATGTCATATCCCATCCTTCTTTCTTGTGTCAGTGCATACTGAACGCCATCATACACGCGTGGCAACCGATACATTTCCACTTTCTTTCCTTTGCTGTTATTGATTACGTATGGCTGAACAATCATCCGGGCGTTATCTTTGCCAATCATCTGCGGTACGGCAACTTTCGCCCCGTTCAGGATAATCATATCACCGTACTGATCAGGTGTTTCGGGCATAGACGTGACCTCTGTACGCTGTCCTACTACCGTTACCTGACTAATCATGTGTCCCATATCTACATATGTAGTAATCTCGCGCCGGCCATTGACCGCTTCAAACACGGCAGGCGCCGTACTTACTTTGATAACCAACGATCCGGTTTCCGGCAAAGTAATCTGATAAGCTCCCGTAGCGTCGGGCACTTCATACATGGCAGAAAGGGTAAGGCTGATATTGTCCTGATTCAAAGCGGCTTCCATATCTTTTCCTTCCTGAACGGTATTGAAGTAGTAAATCTTTATATCACCAATAGAAGAGATATCAAACGGGACTGGTTTTCTTTTCTTCTCTGATGCTTCTTTGTCCAATATACGACCCATTACCAACTTGGGTGCCTGCGCATTCATCTGAATGCAAGCAGCCAAATAACAGGTCAAAAGAAAAGCTATTCTCATAGCTCTGTTTATTCTTATCAAACTTACTTTCATATCCACAATCTTACTTTCTACCTAATAATATAAGAAATAGAAACCGCTAGTTTTGCCGGAAACAGTTTATATCCATGCGCATTCGTCTTCCCCGGATTATTGATTGCATAATCCTCAAAGTTATCATTCTCAAAGTATTGTTGATGCCAGAAATGAATAGCTCCGAAACCTGCTGAGAATTCAAGATTAAAACGTTTTCCTAATGCCATCGAATACCCCATCGTTATGCCGATTCCTACTGCATCCCCTTCGTAAATATGTTTCCCCCAATGAATGTCATAACTTGCCCCCAGAGCTGATATACCGATATATTCGCGCACCATAGGACGACCATTGAACCAATAGCGATATTCCGGCTGCACTCCAATAATTTTGATGTCTGTTCCATAAGGTTTATATCCCCCATAGACACTTAAATCAACACTGGAACGTTCACCGACTACCAGTTCACATCCTAAATTGGGCACTCCTGCCAAAAGTGACAAGCCATTGGTTTTTACTGCCACTTGCTGGGCACACAAACTCTGTGCTCCTGCAAGAAGCAGAAAAACAAAGGAGAATAGATATTTTACGATTCGTGTCATGTTGTTATTGTAACTTTATATCTTTATCTATAGTGGCACTACTTTCCCATGAATTTACATTAACAGAAGATGATATAGACGCATCTTTCGGTAAAAATCTGATTTTCATATTTGTAATCTCACCCTTTCTTACAGGGATTGTATAACCAGAATACTCACTGTCGAAAATCTCATACTCCTTAGTAACTCCCGCACCACTCTTCATCACGCATGTAACTTTTTTAATCAAAGTACCAGTAGGAGAAAACATAAAACGGGCAGCGGGTTCTCCTGGCGTATTCCAGGCTATTGAACCATCTGTTACTTTATAAGTAGATGTAAACGTTTCCGTTGTAAAAGACAGATCACCATTAGTTATTGCCATCCAACCTTTCTTCCCTGAGATACAGGTCACACTAACCGACTGAACACTATAATTAGCATTGAGTACAGCCATGTTGGTTGTGAAAAACCTAAAGTCAATTCTACCCAACGCATGCTGAAACGCCAAAGTCACAGGGGTTAATCCCCATTCCGAGTACTTGACAAACTGCTCACCCGTGTAAAGATAATCAATTGTATTTGCCATATTATCTATATCCAATTGCCAGGGAACCGCCCATTGAGTTGATCCTGCAATCTCCCGATACTCAGCTTTCTCCGTATATGGATAGTAACCATACAAATACAATGCAGGATTTGCCCGCGACGGATAAGTAGCCTGGTATTCTGATTGTAATTCATCATAACCGGACACATAGGTATATTGACCATTGAACAAATATTTTTGGAAATCCGATTCATTTTTACAGTCTCGCAAATTACATGATTCACCTGTTCCACCGTCAATACCCGGTATACCAAAAACTCCGATACGAGAATTATTCTCAAAAGAGACCAAAGGACCTCGCGTCGTTGCTCTCGTTGCCTCAACTTCAACAACTATAGAAGAGAGAACGTTGGAGCTGAATTTTAATTCAGCCCCTTCGCCCGTTAAAGTACTAGATTGAGGTGTACCTTCATCATTGTCTTTGCTACACGATGCCAGCATCACCATAAGAAATGATACACCTAATATCCATTTTTTCATAAACACATTTTCTAAATGTTTAGTTTATTTCCTGAGTTATGTCATCTCCAACACCCCAAGTTCCCATCGTAGCCTCTACTTTCACGATTTGTAATCCATACGCAGTCAGAATCACATTATATTGAGTTCCAGCCTTGAAACCGTCTTTACTAGTAATTGTTACCGGACCTGTTATATCTTGTGTTATAGCCTTACCTTCTCCATCAACACCTACCAAAGTTACAGAAAGGTTATAAGTTCCGGTTTCTGACGGCATAACCAATACAGTTCCTAATGATGTTGCATCTTTTTTATCTGTACTTGTCTCCGGTATTATCAATTCATTTCCCATAGCAGTATCTCCATTATACAAAGACATATCACCAGTAAGTCCCGTAGCAGTCAGTACTCCTGCTCCATCTCCTGCAACTGCCAGTCTAACTCCTGTTGGCACATTTAACACTTTTATATTCTTAATAGCAACTGGAGTAGTCTCTCCAAATCCCGTTCCAGTCAATGCTTTAAAGTTTAATCTAGTCAGACAATGCTTGAACTGCAAATTCGGAACCGGAGCATTTTCCACCTTGCGGAAATACATTGCATTAAAACCAGAGTAGGTATTACCCAAATAAAGTGTATCCTTCCCTTCAGCCTTCCCCCACATAACATCTTCTTTTCCTGTAATTACATATGAACAAGCTATTGAAGTAGGATTTGAAGAAACTTGATTGTTAGCCGGAGACGGATAACAAGAATAAAAACTATAACTAATATTTGAACTCATCGGATAATAATACGGACCATCATTAAAGGTCACATTACCACCAGCTGCTACTGTAGCCGTTACAGGACTAGTTTGTCCAAACAAATGTGCAGCAGCAGTATTCCATGCCGCACCGGCTGCACGATCCACTCCCCAAATTGCAATCTGTTCATTATTCCAGCTATCACCTAGAGCAGCCCTAGTTTGAGACTGCACGACCTTAGCCGTAGTAGCAGTTCCAAAAACCACTTCTACATCACTCTTCTCAACCGGAGTCACAGGAGTTACATTACCTCCTTCTTTTCCATCAAAATCTTCACCATTGGAGCAACCTGCAAACATAGCAGATACTGCCATTATAAACAATAAATTCTTTTTCATAATTTTACTTTATTACTTTATTAATTACATTTCCGGATCTACTGGCAGGTCACCACCAAATATCCAATCTCCTAACTGAGCAGTAATCTTGATATCTTGTACACCATATACTGTAATAGTGATGTTATAAGAATGAGATCTTTTGAATGTAGTAGTAGCACCAGCCCCACCCGTTACCGCAGAAGCAAGCAGTTTTGTCTTCTCTAAAGGATATTCATATTCACGGCGGGCTTCCGGAATCAATTTACCACTACCGTCGTAGTACTGCATCACAGTCACTTTCATTTGATATTCTGATGCATCCGGTTCTACTAACAAAGCTTCTCCTACCAACGTACCACTTTCAGAAGCTGCATATTTTCCTAAAGTTCCTGTAAATTCATCCTTTGATTCAGGCAAACTAGGAATAGTTATACCTGTATTCAAGTCTTGCATTACTCCTGCATTTCTTTCTTTTAGAGACAAGAATGATCTATCATTGTTAGTCCAAGCAAGCGGATCAACGTCAGGAGCAGTATACGCAAAAATCAAGTTACCAGTAGTTTTCGATTCGATCTCGATTGATTTTACATACACATTTTTCGCTTCTTCTATATTTTTCAATTCCGTTTCTGTTGGACTAGCAGGATTAACAGGAGCTGGAGTAGCGACTTTAAAAACTAAACGGGTCAATTGATGTTCAAATGTCATAATCGGCTGAACTCCGTGTCGGGCCGCATATGAGCCAAACAATTTATCTGCTGCAACCACATCACTACTCGGTGCCGTTTTCGCAATCATCAAATCTTCAGCCCCTGTAATTACAAAAGGAACAGAAGCGGTTCCGTTAGCTATCGCAACATTATCAACGCTACTTGCTTCATCTGCATAATATCCAAAGAAATCATAATAATTAGAACGAGGATAATACAATGTTGCATCTTCACTACCAGTAGCGGCATCGACCCACTTAAGTGTTGTTGAATTAGGAGTAGCATCAGCCCCTTTTTGAGCTATAGCCTTTTGATATTGGCTATTAAAAACCCAGTCATTGGCATCGGTCGTAATTTGGGCTACACCATCTTCCTTACGATATCCAAAGACATACAACTCTTGACCACTCCACCCGGTGTTAAGAGTAGTTCCATCGGCACCAATAGTACCTGAACTTCTAGTAACATTTACAGATACAGAAGGAGAAACGGCAGAAATTAAAATTTTATCCGCATCAGGTTTTGAACTCTCAGAACCGCCTTCCGGTAAATCACCATTCTCACTCTGTGAACAAGATGCCAACGCTCCGGCTACCATCATTGCATAAAGAAAAAATCGTTTCATAAATCACACAATTTAAATTAATACAAATATTTAAGTTTCACATTTTTCATTCATCATCCGGAGTAAGATTAACATCGCCTCCTAATGACCATGTTCCTGCCTCCACAGTAGATTTAATATCAGACAAACTATTAACTGTCAAATAAATAGTATATACATTCCCTGCACTAAAAACATCCTTGCCTTCTTTGTTTTTCAGCTCTACATCCACCGTGTTATATGGTGTCTCATTCCAACCCTCTTTTTCTATACTCAAGCTAATTTTTGCCCAATAAGAATCAGCAGGTGCCACTAGTAGACTTGTACCACTATCACGATCATTTTTTTCATCGTCTTTGCCAAGAACGAAACGGTTATACTTTTTATCCTTATCCGTTATATCCTCTTTAGTATATCTAGGACACTCAGCCACCCGACACCATCCGTCATCTCCAATTAGGTCTCCATTCTTCTTTTTCAGTTCAAAATACAGATATTCCTGATTGTCAACATCAAAAGAGATCCCTCTTTTCGGTTTTGTTTCATCACTTGTTGCAGGGTCACTTACCGCTACAGTAAAACGCCCTTTCAATTTTGATCTTATTTCGATTTTTTTTACCATTAAATCGGGATCTAATTCGGGTATCGTTGTCCCATATTCATCGGAAGTCTCATCGGGCCTACATACCACGAACCGCAGAAGGACCAAATGATGCTCTAACTGAAATACCGGATTTAATCCATGATTGGCGGAATATGCACTAAATGCACGTTCCATAATTTTATCCCGATAGGGATTACCTTCGTATTTATCTTTCTGAACCTCAGGATTCGCCATAGCAGACATAAAGTCCCTACGACCATCTATCTTGACATCATAATAAATATGATCTTTCTCACGATGGCACTCACTCTTCCAATCATCCAAATAATAAGCAAAGAAGTTATAAGGCAGATTGGTGTTCTTCATATTATAATAGATCTTCTGAGAACTCTCATCCGGATAGAAGAGCATCAAATTGGAATCCTCTTTCTTTACCCCCACCTCTTTCCCATAATCAGAAGTCTGCGTATTCGCTCCACCGCTCCTATACCCGTCCAACAAACAATTATCTTCGTTCGCCTCACTCCAAGGTTTGGATAAATCCGTTTCCGGATCCTGATTGAAAGCATATACAAAAAATCTCACATTGTCCCAAAAAGTCGCATCATTGCCATTATTGACTTCCCCGCTACCACGGGTCAGTATCTGAAAGTCAGACATGCCTAGGCTCAATAAGATTGGGACTGGCTCCACTAAAGGCGCATCATCATCTGTCGACAATTCACCGACATACGTCTCTCCGGAACAATTAAACAACAGCATCGAACAGAATCCGATCAATAAGTTGCGCTTAATCCTCATATATATTATCTGCTCCTTTCTCATCATTCCATTATATATCTTCATAAATATCATCATCCGCAGGTATCCAACCCTCTATACCATCACCGCCCTTCTCCGGATTTTCTCCAACAATACGAAAAGGAATTCTAACTATCAGCGAGACTTCATCTTTCGTCTTTCTTCGTTCATTCACTGTCCCCGTCTCCGCCGTAATCGCTTGTTCTTTAATCTGTTTTGACAGATTCGCCTTTGCACGGAAAGGTGTCTTATTCTTATCAATAGGATATAGTACGATATTACAAACACCCGGTCCTGTAATCGTATAACTATCTACATTACCTATCAACCCAAATACATTCAAAAACGCTGTGCATGAAAGAGTGGTGACAGGCTTATTGTCTTCCACAGATTGGGTAACTTCCTTTTCAGTCACTTCAACAACCACCCTTGTCAACTCTTCAATATTCAATATGCCTGTAGATATAGACACTTCCGGCGCAATACCCGCCATCTCTAGAAATATAGCGTCAAAATCTTCTACAGTAAGCTGATTTTCATTCTCATCCGGCAGCAATTGAACCGTGAACTGAATTTTAACATGCTGAGTAAGGGAGTTAAAATTAAAGGGCTGCACATAATTCTTTCCAGCATCCAATTCTAGATAATCACGACGAGCCACCAACAATTTACGACCAGCATCCTTTACGTAACCAATGCCAGGATTTAAATCCGCCCATTTCCGGTTTCCGACCAATACCTCTTTAACTTCATCCGGTTCTACAGGTGCATGACGCATCACAATCTGCTTCACGGGCATAGCCTCATCTGCAGTAAACTTATCCAAATTAACTAATTCAACCCTATCATCCTCCCTTTGAATTTTATCTATTATCGGATTGCCATCCTTGTCTAGCATAGCCTTACCCGTCTCATCCAGTTTTTTCTTATTCTCTTCGAGTTTAGGATATCTCGGGTCAGTAAAAGCCATCATAAAGTATTCTCCACCAGGAAGTTTAATATCAGGCTGGTATTCGCCTCCCGGTTCCGTATTATCATCATCAGGTGTTTCGGTAACATTATCATCACGAGTTGCAGGCTTATTATCATCTCCGGGAGTTTCTGGGCCACTATCGCCCGGAGTAGTTTCCGGTTCTTTTTCTTCTTCACTTTTTTCAACCCAAAATTGTCCATCCTTATTCGTTTGATAAACCATATGGCGGGTATTCAAAATACGGGTTGCCACGAAATACAGACGTTCCGGTGTCTCATCATCCGACAATTCTAAACCGCTCCAATCGTATGTTACAGAAAAACCATCCACCACATGAGGATGTGTTCCCTCGTCACATAAATCCACTTTCGTACAACCGACCAGCAATAATGACGCAAATATGATCTGATATATATTAGTAGTTGCTTTCATCATTCTTCACCTCCCATATTTGTAGTTTCCGGATTATCCTCCCGACTTCCTGAAGATGGTGGAGTCACAGCCTGCGGATCAGACGACTCTGGCTCCGTAGACTGCTTCTCCTGAACAGGTTGCTGTTCATCTGGGGATTGTTCTTTTATCTCCGGTGTTTCCACACCTTCTTCTATTCTTTTATCTTTTTTCTTTTCTTTCGAACGCTTCTTTTCTTCTTTGGCAACATTCTCCAAAGAGTCTTTCATTAGCTTGGCCTGTTCTTTCTCTAGTTTTTGAACTTGTTCCAAAGAGTCCTTCATCAACTTAGCCTGCTCTTTGTCAAGCTTACGGACTTGTTCCAAAGAATCTTTCATTAATTTGTCCTGCTTCTTTAGCGAATCCTTTATTTGCGATAAAGAGTCCTTAGCCAAATCCAAAGAATCTTTCTGTAGCTTTTTCAGTTCTTTAATCTTTGTCCTGGCCTCACCAATAGAGTCACGTCGCAACTGCTTTTGTCGTTTAGCTTCCGCACGCGCATTGATTTTATCGTAATCTATCAACTTATATTTGTTCTTGACAGAAGTCGAAAAACGATAGACAAATGCCACACGCAAGTCACTAACGACCGGGAATGGAACCAAATGCCCACCCTTGCTCTTTTCAGGCAAACGGGGATAACAATTACTTTCTTCATCATGCCGATAAGCATCATATTTAGTATATACAAATCCTACACTAGCACCTAATTCCAAATCTACAAAATTGTCACGATAGCCGTATAAAGGAATACTAAACCCTCCCGATACACCAAGTCCCAAAGCAGAACCCTGCATACCACGCTTGCCGAACTTAAAATTATAGTTAGCGTAATCGGCATATACTCCCCAATAGTAGGCACGCCAATAACGGGGATGGAAACGTTTGATTGTAAACACCTCTTCTTTTAAACGCTGAAAAAAACTGGCTGAGTCCAAATGATGGAAGTTTCGCTGAGTAGTACGAAAGTAGTTCCGAAACTCCAAGCGAGTATCGAACAGATTATAAACAATACTTGGCTTGTAATTTTGAGAGGTACTCCAATTACCTTTTATGCCAAGACTCAATGTGTAATGTTTATAAGGAGAGCCGAATAGATCGAATTCGGCAGTAATATTAGGTAATAACACAAGCCAATCGACCGCATTTGTCTTAAATGCCAGCCGAGACTTGAAAGGCATGATTGAATCTTTGTTCTCTACTGCCTTTTTACGCATAGTTGGAGATTGAGCATAACACTCCACTCCAGATAAGAAAAATAAAGAAAATAAAATACAATACAGTATTTTCGTTCCATTATATTTCCCCTTTCTTACGCATTTTCCTATAAATAACACCAGCTTTCCTTGTACAAGGAAAGCATTATGTTCGCCCTCATTTCCCATAATCCGCGTTTGCGCCCTTATTTTTGTTTATTTGTCCGCATTGTTCCCTAATACAATGCTACTCTGGCTGCAAATGTATGGCAAATGCCTAAATATAACAAATAAAATCGAAGATTTAATATAAAGAAATTTAAAATACAAATCAAAACTTCTTTATTTTTGCACTATTTCCGTCCAAAAAATCATAATATAAAGAAAGAGAATAAATTAGCAAAAGAATGATATGACAATCTTTTTCTTAAAGATAAAAGAACAGTAACAAAACAAGATTGCAGCCAATCACCACTCCGAATCCTCCCAAAATCCAGGGACGGAGCTTACTTCCCTTTCCTGCAAAAAACAGTGCATAAAGCATGTTTACCAGTATATTACTGATAATAGCCTGCATACTACAAGCAGTAATAATCAGTACGGCAACACTACCCGTATTCTGCAACAGGTTTAATATAAAAGGAGTGATATCACTAAAGCCGGATACAAAAGAAAGAAGATTCAGTCCGCCTGTACCGGCATAGACCAATGTATAATGAGTCAGAATAGTAAAGACTACAAAAAGTACGGCAAAAATTAATGCCACTTTGAATTCCAACGGATTACTACTATCATCATCGTCTTCTGTAGCAGGCTGACCTTCCGGGCGTTTTTGCCGGGAATGAATAAACCATCCCACAACAGCAGCCACTACCGACATAATCAACAGATACGGATAAATGGTAAGGAAGATTTCTCTGCTAAAGATAAGTATTAGTATCATAAAACGCAGGAACATCATGCTAATAGCCAATAACATGGCAGCAACGTATTCCGTAGCTTCCTCCGCCGAAGCTTTCCGGCTCTTACGGGCGAGTACAGAGATAGTGGCCGTACTGCTGTACAATCCACCAATAATACCTGATACTAAAGTTCCGGATTCATGGAACACATACCGCTTCAACAAGTATGAAAGATAGGAGATACCGGATACCACGACTGTTGCCAGCCAGATAGAATAAGGAGTCAGATTTATATCGGGAATCAAATTCTTGTTTGGAAGCATTGGTAATATAATACCACTGATAGCCAGGAACTTCGCCAACGTAATCATTTCGTCGTTCTTCATTCGTTGGGCAAATTCGGTAAAGGTATGTTTGAGCTCAGTCAATAGAAGCACTGTTACTATTACCATAACGTAGAACCAGGAAGGCTGGGTGGCTACGATAGGAGCCATACAATAAGTAATCAAGGCAATGATAATAGTGGTAACGCCAAAGACATGGAATTGGGATTGCTTTACATAATAGTTCAACCCCAGCAGTAAACCCAGCACTGCACCGCCACCCATAAACAAACGCATGTCCGTAGGATCCAGTATATAGAGCAAATATCCCAATATACCTATAAAAGTAAAAGTACGGTCGGTTCCGAAAAGAGTAGTTTCTCCCTCACGCTTCAAGCTAATCCGACGCTGTGAGAGTCCGATTAATAAAGAAAACAAGGTCACCAGAATAAAAGTGACCAATTCCCGCGGCACATAATTGTACAACTGTTCCATATCCATATATTGCTCTTTTTAGATAAAAACAAATATACGGTTTATTTGTTAACGCTCACCACGTTTTATACGGTTTTTTCATTAACTGGGAATTGTAATAGCGTATATCTCCTGTAACCTCTTCACCAATAAAGTCAGGTTTCACAAATGCTTCATCCTCCGATTCAAGCTCTACTTCCGCCACAACAAGCCCTTCGTTCTCACCATAGAACTCGTCAACTTCGAATAGATGTTCGCCGCTACGTACCAGATAACGGGTCTTATCAATGATACCCGGTTCGCAAAGCTTCATCAACTCTTCCGCTTCAGATAAAGGAAGTTCCTTCTCCCACTCATAGCGACTGGTGCCGGAAGCATTGGAAGCGCCCTTAATAGTCAGATACCCTTTATCATCTCGAATACGAACCCGGACAGTTCTCCCGCGAGCACTGCTGATATACCCTTGTACGATACGGCTCTGCGCAAATGCAAAAGGCTTGAATTCTCCAGAAACTAAAAATTTACGTTCTATTTCTTGTGCCATGGCACAAAGATAAATTAAAAATTGAAAATTGAGAATTAAAAAATGATAGTTTAGTACCTCACACCTCATACCAGAAAACTACAATGTTTTAAATCTTCATTCTCAACTCTCAATTCTCAACTCTCAACTTATTTCAGAACCTCGTCATAAATTCAATTACGATTTTATCCTGTTCCGATTCTTTAGGTATGCCGGACTTCTTATAGAAATACTTCTCGAAGTTCAATCGCAGGTCGGCTATAAAAGCTTTAGAAAGACTTAATGTGATTCCGCCTGTCACACGATGGCGGGCATAGTCATTGATTATCAAAGCTTTAGCATCCTCATCCATTTTACCGTCACTATGGTCCGTCATCATGTCATAACGGGCAAGGAAGGAAATCTTATTGAACACCTTCTTTAACGGTAAATCATAATTAATGAAACTATTCACAGCATGTACATCTTTAAAAGCTTCATGCCCGTACATCTTATATAAGTATTCCGCTTCAATATGAAAACGATTGTTCTGATAATAAATACCGGCATCGTACATATTAATCCGCACCTCTCCCGGTTTTATCATTTGGGTGCTGAGCGTTACATTCCAATTTTTATTAGGTAATAGCTGTGCTTTCACCGAATAATTCAGTGTCTTATGCCATTCCTTCTGATTGGTCAGACCGGAACCGTTGAATAATCCACCTTCAAGAATAAAAGGAAGACCGCCTTTATTTGTATAGGCAGCAGTAAAACCGACATCACGCACATTACCCACTTGCTTGGCAATGAACGAACGGTTGGCGAAATATTGCTGATGAGGAGAACGATGGGCGTCTATCGTGAAAGGAACACGCATCTGCCCTATTGTAAAATTCAGGTCTTTCAGTGGAAAGACACGCGCATATGCATCGAGCATCTTGATAGAACCCTCGTCAGAAAGATCAATTTCAGCTTTATAAGCCACCAAAGGATGCACATTCCCCGAAACGCTGAAACGCGCATTACGTACTTCGAAACGACTTTCCTGTGTTTCCGTCTGGAATTCGTATTTCCCCCGGATTGTTCCATGAATTTCGGGCAGATAATCCTTAAATTCCATTGTTTCCATCTCCAGTTTCTTGCCATCCCCGGCATCTTCTTTGGCCTGCCCGAAGGCCGCTGTCGCTAACAGAAGTGTAACGACTGTTGTTGTGATTCTACTCATTTCAGTTGTTTGCTACTTAATTCGTGGCAAAAGTACAACTGTGAGGATACACAAAAATGACAATTTGAATACGGATGAATTACAGAAAAGTTACATTCCCGTTACATGGGTTACAGAAGCATTACAAAACAAAATTCACCACAGATTATATGATTTGCCGGAGTGTTCAACAACTGAGACGTAACCGTTTCAGTTTCTCTGCATAATCTCTATAATCTGTAGTGAATCAATCAGCCGAAAAAGGAATATGCGATCAGCATAATCAGTGCCAAAATAATTAATGAGACGAATACTATTTTGACAACTTTCTGGGCTTTCTCTTCTTCCTTCTTACTTATCGCTGTTTTTTTCTTACTCTTACCCATAATAGTTAGCTTTAAAGTTCAACGCTAACAAAGTAAGAACAATTCTTTTAACTTTCCAAAAATAACACTCGCTAATTTTGCTTTTTATGATTCCTGTGAAGAGAATTCCATCAGATAAGCTTTGATGAAGTCTTCTATTTTACCGTCCATCACTCCGTTTACATCCGAAGTCTGATAGTTGGTACGATGGTCTTTCACACGTCGGTCATCAAACACATAGCTTCGTATCTGCGAGCCCCATTCGATTTTCTTCTTGCCGGCTTCCACCTTTGCCTGTTCAGCCATGCGGTGCTGCAACTCCTTATCATATAAGATAGAGCGTAATTGGCGCATTGCATTCTCACGGTTCTTCGGTTGGTCACGGGTTTCGGTATTTTCGATCAGGATTTCTTCTTCCTCGCCGGTATAAGGGTCTTTGTACTGATAACGCAGACGAACACCGGATTCTACCTTGTTCACATTCTGCCCACCGGCACCACCACTTCGGAAGGTATCCCACGAGATATTGGCAGGCAAAATATTCACCTCAATACTGTCATCCACCAACGGAGTAACGAATACAGAGGCAAAAGAAGTCATACGTTTCCCCTGTGCATTATATGGAGAAACACGTACCAGCCGATGCACACCGTTTTCCCCTTTCAGGTAACCGTAAGCAAAATCTCCTTCGATATTGATTGTACAGGTTTTAATTCCCGCCTCGTCACCTTCCTGAAGGTTGGCAATGGTAGCCTTATAACCATTTGTCTCGGCATAGCGCAGATACATACGCATCAGCATGGAAGCCCAGTCCTGACTTTCCGTACCACCGGCACCGGAGTTGATTTTCAACACGCAAGCCATCTGGTCGGCTTCATCACGAAGCATATTTTTGAGTTCGAGTGCTTCCACAGCTTCGTAAGCTTTCGCATAAGCCGCGTCCACATCTTCCTCAGTCACCAATTCTTCCTTATAGAAATCAAATGACAGTTCGAGTTCATCTGCCAGCGTCTTGATTTCATTATAGCCGTCAATCCACTTTTGCAGGTCTTTCACCAGTTTCATTTGAGCTTCAGCTCTCTTCTGGTCGTCCCAGAATCCCGGAGCTTGTGTTCTTAATTGTTCTTCTTCGACTTGAATTTTCTTCCCGTCGACGTCAAAGATACCTCCTCAGCGCATCAGTGCGCTCTTTCACGTCTTTAAGTTGTTCAATAGTAATCATTTGATTTAGAATTTTATTATTTACAAATTTCTGATATCGGGCACAAAGATAAGCAAAAATCCGCTACCTTTGTTTCTGATACTAAAATGTTATCACATTATGAACAAACGACTAAAGCTTTCATGCTTCTCACTTCTCCTCGCATTAGTGATCGGCAGTTGTAGCGCACCAGAGAAGTACAGCTACGAGACAGTGCCCTATGACCCGCTAAAAGCCCGCATTTACACACTGGACAACGGACTAAAAGTTTACCTTACCGTAAACAAGGAAACTCCACGCATTCAAACATTTATCGCCGTACGAGTGGGTGGAAAGAATGACCCGGCCGAAACGACCGGACTTGCTCATTACTTCGAGCATCTGATGTTCAAAGGAACAGACAAATTCGGCACACAAGACTACGCGACCGAGAAACCACTGCTGGACGCCATCGAGCAACAATTCGAAATTTACCGCAAGACTACGGACGAAGCAGAGCGCAAGGCTATCTACCACACCATCGACAGCCTTTCTTACGAAGCATCCAAGTATGCTATCCCCAATGAATACGACAAACTGATGGCTGCCATCGGTTCTACCGGAAGCAACGCCTATACATGGTATGATCAGACTGTTTATCAAGAAGATATCCCTTCCAACCAAATAGAAAACTGGGCAAAGATTCAGTCCGACCGTTTTGAGAACAATGTTATCCGTGGTTTCCATACGGAACTGGAAGCTGTATATGAAGAGAAAAACATGTCGCTCACCCGTGACAACGAAAAAGTGCAGGAAGCCATCTTCTCCTCTCTTTTCCCAAAGCATCCATACGGAACGCAAACGGTACTGGGTACGCAAGAGAATCTGAAGAATCCTTCTATCACCAACATCAAGAACTATTATAAACAATGGTATGTGCCCAATAATATGGCTATCTGTATGTCCGGCGACTTAGACCCGGAGAAGACAATCGCCCTAATCGACAAATATTTCGGCCGACAGCAACCGAATCCCGAACTTCCAAAACTCAATCTGCCGAAAGAAGAGCCTATCAGCCAACCGGTTGTGAAGGATGTATTAGGCCCCGATGCTGAAAGTATTGCACTGGCATGGAGATTCCCCGGCGCATCCGACAAGGATTTTGAAACCTTGCAAGTAGTTTCGCAAGTATTATATAACGGTACGGCAGGACTTATCGACCTGAACCTAAACCAACAACAAAAGGTATTGAACAGCTACGGTTACCCGATGGGACTGGCAGATTATTCGGTATTGCTATTAGGCGGGCTTCCCAAGCAAGGTCAGACGCTAGACGAAGTAAAAGACCTCCTGCTGAAAGAAATCAATAAACTCCGTACCGGAGACTTTGACGACAAGATGCTGGAAGCCAATATCAACAACTTCAAACTTGCCCAATTGCAAAGCATGGAAAGCAATGAAGGACGTGCCGATATGTTTGTCAGTTCATTTATCAACGGAACGGACTGGAAAGACGAAGTGAACGCCATCGACCGTATGTCCAAACTGACCAAAGAGGATATCGTAGCCTTCGCCAACAAATATCTCAAAGAAAATAATTATGCCGCCATCTACAAAAAACAGGGAAAAGATCCGAACGAAAAGAAGATGACGAAACCGGAGATTACTCCTATCATATCCAACCGGGATGTAGCGAGTCCCTTCCTTGCAGAAATACAAGAAAGCGCCGTGCAACCCATCGAACCTGTATTCCTCGACTTTAAGAAAGACCTGAACCAGTTGACCGCAAAGTCAGACATCCCCATTCTTTATAAACAGAATGTCACCAACGACCTTTTCCAACTAATCTACGTCTTCGACATGGGCAATAACCACGACAAAGCTTTAGGTACCGCTTTCGACTATCTCGAATACCTCGGAACTTCCGACATGACACCGGAAGAACTGAAAAGCGAATTCTATCGCCTGGCCTGTACTTTCTTCGTATCTCCGGGCAACGAACGTACCTACGTTGTACTTTCCGGCCTGAACGAGAATATGCCCGATGCCATGCAACTGTTCGAGAAGTTACTGGCAGATGCACAAGTCAATCAGGAAGCTTATATTAGTATGGCAGGAGACATATTGAAAGCCCGCGCAGATGAAAAGCTAAATCAAGGGAAGAACTTCTCACGCCTTATGAGCTATGCCATGTACGGTCCTGATTCTCCTACTACCAACTTACTGACAGAAGCAGAGCTGACTAAATTGAATCCGCAAGAATTGGTAGACCGGATTCACAATCAGAACAGCTATAAGCATCGCATCCTATATTACGGTCCTAGCAGTAGCAAAGACCTGTTGGCTATCATCAACCAACATCATCAGGTTCCGGAAACCCTGAAAGACATTCCCGCCGGAAATGAATATCCTTATCTTGAAACTCCGGCTACTAAAGTCCTGATAGCTCCTTATGACGCCAAACAGATATATATGGCGCAAATCTCCAATCTGGATAAGAAATACGATCCGGCCATCGAACCTGTCCGCGAATTGTACAATGAATATTTCGGCGGCGGAATGAACTCCATTGTCTTTCAGGAAATGCGTGAGACACGCGGACTGGCTTATTCAGCCTGGGCAGGCATGATGGCGCCAAGCTATCTGAAATACCCGTACGTATTACGTACGCAGATTGCGACACAGAACGACAAGATGATTGATGCCGTCAATACATTCAACGACATTATCAACAATATGCCGGAATCAGAAGCTGCCTTCAAACTAGCCAAAGACGGATTAATCAACCGGATGCGCACCGACCGCATCATCAAAGGTGATATTATCTGGAGTTATATCGACGCACAGGATTTGGGACAAAGTGTAGACCCGCGTATCAAGCTTTACAATGATGTGCAAAATATGACATTGAAAGACATCGCCGATTTCCAAAAGCAATGGGTGAAAGGACGTACCTATGTTTATTGCATCCTGGGAGACAAAAAAGACCTGGAACTGGATAAGTTGAAGACAATCGGTCCTATTGAAGAACTGACACAGAAACAAATCTTCGGCTATTAAAAAGAAAAGAAACAACTAATCAATAAACGCCAAACGGTGAACAAGCTGCATTATTTCGCATCCTTGTTCACCGTTTATCATTTATGCCTTATCGCTTTACACGTTTTCTTCGTACATCTTTTCAATTATATCCTTATAATTTTCAGAAACAACCGAGCGTTTCAGCTTCAACGTATTAGTCAGCTCTCCACGTTCCATGCTGAACGGTTCGGGAAGCAAAGTGAAACGTTTGATTTGCTCATAATGCGCAAACTGCTGTTGTAAAGTTTCTATCCGTGCACGGAACAGACCTACAATCTTGGGATGCTGCAACAACTCAGCCATATCTTTATATTCGATGCCTTTCTCCTTTGCGTACTCTTTCACATATCCATACACAGGAACAATCAGAGCAGAGACAAACTTACGCTGATCGGCGATAATGGCAATCTGGTCAATATAGCGGTCGATAACCAGTTTCGTTTCCAAAGCCTGCGGAGCAATATACTTACCGTTCGATGTTTTGAACAAGTCCTTGATACGTTCCGTCAAGAAAAGCTGGCCATTCTTGAAATATCCCGCGTCACCTGTGTGAAACCATCCATCGGGTTCAATGGCGGCAGCCGTAGCTTCCGCTTTCTTATAATACCCTTTCGTGATAGTTTTACCCCGGAGCAGAATCTCATTGTCTTCGCCAATCTTCACTTCAATTCCCGGCAATACAACACCTACCGAACCAATATCATAACCAACCGGCAACGTACAGGATACAGTAGCCGTAGACTCTGTCAGTCCATAGCCAACTACCATATTAATGCCTACCGAATGAACAAATTCATTGATTTCATCGGGCACGGCAGCACCGGCTGTCGGGAAAAAGTTACCGTTCTCAATGCCGATAGTCTTCTTCAGTAAAGAATAGATAGTCTTTTCGTAGAACTTATATTTCAGTTGATTCATCACCGGCGGAGTCTTACCCTGACGCAGATAATCCAAATTATGGATTCTACCTACCCGGATAGCATCGAGCATCAACGCTTTCTTCACACCTGTCGTTTCATTTATTTTCTCCTGCACACCTGCATATACCTTTTCCCAAAAACGGGGAACACTGCACATCAGTGTTGGGCGAATCTCCTTAATGGTTGTCTGAATATCCGCCGGGCGAAGATTGATGCAAATCTGCACTCCCTTATGGATACAGAGATAACACCATGCTTTCTCGAACACATGAGTCAAGGGAAGGAAGTTCATAGATACATCCTTATCGGACATCGTAGTCAGACGGTCATCATGTGTATGGAATTGTTCCAGGTAGCAGGAATGATGAAGCATTACTCCTTTCGGCTCACCCGTTGTTCCGGATGTATAGAGGATATTCGCCAAATCATCATAAGAAGCACGGTCCGTGCGTTCTTCCACCACATCATTTTGCAGAAGTCCCTCTCCCATCGCCATAAACTCATCAAAATAGATAGACGATACGTCACGAGGGTCTTTCACCACCGAACGGTCAAAGATAATCAACTGTTGCAAAGAAGAACAGAAACCAAAGATACTGAAAGCAGCATCATACTGATATTGTTCACCTACAAAAAGGTAACGTATCTGTGCATCATTGATAATATATTGCGCTTGAGCCGGAGAACTGGTTGCATAGAACGGAATGGTAACAGCCCGGTTGGCGAATGCCCCAAAGTCTACATAAAACCATTCGGGCTTATTCTGCGAAAAGATTCCAATATTTTCTTGTTCCTCTACTCCCAGTGCCACAAATGCGTTGGCAGCCTGCTTCACTGTTCCGGAGAATTGATTCCAGGTAATCGGAATCCATTGTGCTGTCTCATAGTCACGGTATTTCAGAGCTACCTTGTCGCCATACTTTTCAGCCTGACGATGGACTAAGACAGATAAATGATGATAAGTCATACTCTTTGTATTAGTAAATATGGTACAAAGGTATTAGTTTTATTTGAAACTATTGCGCAAAACGACTATCTTTGTGCAAATATTATGGTAATAGATAAAAGATTTGCACTATGAAATATGATATTCCGTATATGGCAACAGAGGCTGTAAGCCTGCTCAAATCATTAATTAGCATTCCCTCAATCAGCCGGGAAGAGACTCAGGCTGCGGATTTCCTGCAAAACTATATTGAAATGGCAGGCATGCAGACCGGACGCAAGGGAAACAATGTATGGTGCCTCAGCCCGATGTTCGACCTGAAGAAACCGACTATCCTGCTTAACTCTCACATTGACACGGTGAAACCTGTCAACGGCTGGCGGAAAGACCCGTTCACTCCGCGTGAAGAAAACGGCAAACTGTATGGTTTGGGAAGCAATGATGCCGGTGCCAGCGTTGTCTCTTTATTACAGGTGTTCCTGCAACTATGTCGCACTTCGCAGAAGTATAATCTCATCTACCTTGCTTCCTGCGAAGAAGAAGTTTCAGGTAAAGACGGAATTGAAAGCGTACTGCCGGGACTTCCGCCTATTTCATTTGCCATCGTAGGCGAACCGACGGAGATGCAACCTGCCGTTGCCGAAAAAGGGCTGATGGTATTGGACGTTACCGCAACAGGCAAAGCCGGACATGCGGCACGCAATGAAGGAGACAATGCTATATATAAGGTATTGAACGATATTGCCTGGTTCCGCGATTATCATTTTGAAAAAGAATCCCCACTGCTGGGTGCTGTAAAAATGAGTGTGACTGTAATCAATGCAGGTACGCAACATAATGTAGTTCCCGACAAATGCACTTTCGTAGTTGATATTCGCAGCAATGAGCTTTATTCCAACGAAGAACTATTTGCCGAAATCAAGAAACATATTTCTTGTGATGCCAAGGCACGTTCATTCCGCCTCAATTCTTCACGAATTGACGAGAAGCATCCGTTTGTACAGAAAGCGGTAAAATTGGGATGCGTTCCATTCGGCTCTCCCACCCTGTCCGACCAGGCATTAATGTCCTTTCCATCGGTAAAAATAGGACCGGGACGTTCTTCACGCTCGCACACGGCAGAGGAATATATCATGCTGAAAGAGATAGAGGAAGCTATCGGAATCTATCTGGAGTTATTGGACGGACTTCTGATTTAGCCACACCGTCTTCATTATACTCTTTATTGATTGTCATCACATCTACTTTACTTAATACAAACCACTAACAGCTTTTTCAACACAAAGTTGTCAGTGGTTTTTTCATTACTACCGAAGCTTCTTTATGGCATTTAACTTTTTTATACTTTCCCGTTGTGGGGATAGCCTCTTTTCAAGTGTATTTATATAAAGAAAGGCTCAAAAGCATAAACCAATGCCACTTTAAACTAATAAAAAATAGAACCATGAAAAAAAGAATTTTATTACTATGCTTACTTTGCATCACTTTAGGTTTCACCCATGCACAAACTCCCATCCGGCATATTACAAGTAAAGTTACCGTCCATACATACGACACGGAAACAACCGCCCTTATTAAAAACGAAAATCTGAATAAAGCATGGAAGCCATCATATATCCATGTAATTTCAGTAAATCCAAAAACCAATCTTAAAGCCTTTATGCGTCTGGAAAAGTTGTTGACAGAAACCCCTATGTTATATAATCCGAAGAATACACTGATTATCTGTAGTGATGAAAATGAAAAGTTTGTAAGAGAAGCAGCAACGGGATATAATATTTTGAAATTGCCGGCATTAGGTTCTGCCGAATCCATGATTCTTGAAGGGACGATAAGACCTCTAATAAAAGAAGATAACGAGCCGGAATACGACTTCAAATTTACATCGGAGAGAAGTATATAACTATAAGGCGGCTCAGTATTTCCGGATAGTCACTTTGCCTACCCGAAAATACAGTGGTGGAATGGCAAATGCATTTGAGGTTCCACCAGCCGCTTAAACTAGAAATAGACCTTTTTATTTTTTTTCCTGGAAGAAACCTGGTAGTCCTTCACCCTTACATTAAAATATGATTTAGCCTTTCCGTCGTCATTAGAAGGCAATAGTTCCTTATCCTTTGCATGAGGCAATTCAAGGATATCAATATCCTTCACACTTTTCTTCAATTTCGGGAATAGGAGACTGATATAAATATATTTATGATTAAACCCTTCAACAGTCAACAGTTTATTCATAGAGGCCCCACCATCATATCCTCTCACATTATATTCGTCACCACTTTCTTTATCTATAATCTTGAATCCCGGACTATAATACAACCATTGCGAATCCCAATAAACAGGTTGTGCGAATGTAACTTTAGTATCATTCTTTCTTCTCTCAATCGAGTACAATGAAGGAGTTGTAGACATTCCGTTCTTATAGACTTTTCCGGGGACTACGACTATACTATCTTTCGGAAGCATATAAGCCTGTGAATACAATTCTTTATCACGTTTTCTTTTTTGCTCATACTCTGTCATTGCCTGTTTGTTCTCAGTCATTTGTTTATCCATGTCAGGCCTCACCTCTTTAAACATCTCTGTCTGGAGTTCCTGCACCAATAATGGCATTGCTTCACGCATCACAGCCAATGAGCTTTCTTTATATTTTCTGCCGACAGGAGATTCATAAAACGCGGCAACTGCTTTCAGTTCTTCCAATGTCAAATGTTTCTTATAAACAGGCGTACATATTTCGATCACCCTATTTTCTATTTTTTCTTTCCAACCTTTAGCAAATTCATTCCAATAGGCATCATCTTTTCCCGGCGCATTAAGTTTCATTACAGAAAGCATTTTCGGATAAAGGTCGTCCGTAGTAGCCGCAGTTCCGGAAAGCTCCATTATCTTCTTCAATGTTTCTTTGTATTCATCTGTCGCATTCGGGTTTTGTGCAGAAACCGGCAAAGTTAAAGTAAACAGTGCAATTACACACACTATTACCTGGGAAGGAAAAAAGTTTTTCATAATTATCGAATTTTCTTTATTAAATAAAACATATTATCATCTTTTCTATTCTTAGTCTAGCCATGCCATGAGTTTCTTTAGAAACTGTAATTCATTCTGTTCTTTCCGGTTATCATTATTTCCCAGAAAGTGTACCTTTTCTCTAACTCTAATTATTCCGTTTCTATCTATCACATACCATTGATATAAAGCAGAGCTATCGAGACAAGACTTATCTTTATCAATGTAAACAATCGGGAACTTTGTCTCTTTTGAAAATTGAGTTTTTTGATTCAGTTCTTCAAGCTTGTCAAGACAAATCAGAGATAATACAGCGACCTCTTTATTTTCTTTAAACTCATCCTGTACTTTCTGTAAGAAAGACAATCCGATTTCATTTGCCTCATCGTTTTCGCCGCCGACATAAACAATCAGGTTTTTGTTCTGAAAATAAGTTGTGATACTATCCGACAGCAAAGAAGAATCTGCTTGTTTTAAGATTTCAACGACTTCCAATTTATCAAACCTGCTATCTTTAACAAAGTCCAACTCATTCCAAACGACAAAGCCATAAGAAGATATAGCAGTACAGACCAATAAATTTACTATTGCCAGCGTCACCTTTCCTATGTTATTGAGCCGGGCATACCACCAACCTGATAAAACGACTATTATCTGTAAAAAAGTATCAGGGAATGAAGGCAATGCGATAATGAAATGCCCCATAAACACCCTGACAATAATATCCGGTAGTAAGTCCGCCAGTAACACCAACAATACAATTTTGTATGGCTTCACTATACTACTATATTTGGCAAGAAAATAAACAGTCACTCCCCAAAAGATTACTCCACGTATCAATGTGCCCAAATAAAGTGGAGGATTCTCGAAAAGTTGGAACATACGCAATGGTGCAACTGCAAAAGTGAGTATCAAAGATATTACCAGAATAAGAAAATACGCTTTGTGTTTCATAAGTGTGTCATTTTTCAATTATCAACAATGTCCGTCAAACAATCCTAAAAAGAATATTTTCTATAAAGATAGGAAATATTTAATTATCAGACAAAGAAATGTCATACGGTTTTCATCAATTTCCTCTGACTATTACTGCATATAAATAAACCTCTGCTGTCCGTTATCATCTATATAGAATGGAAGTTCCTCTCTTCCCCCTGTCAGATTCCTGAGCCATAAGAGTGAACCGAACGGAACACTGACCGCAAAATAGTTATGCCTGTTGACTCAGGATTTTCTTCCATTCGCCATTATCCCAACAGAACAACTCATATTGATTGCCCGCTATAATACCATTGTCAGCATTCAATGGCATCATTCGTACTTTTGTGACCAACTGAGGTTTCTTCAACATAAAACGTATAGTCGGGTAAGGCTCCGGAGATGTTTGCGGATTACCATCATATTCAGCCTTCCACTTAATCCGTTCCAAAGGTTCATCCATAAGCCGAACTTCTGTATTATCTTCTGATAAAGTATCCCCAGATGACAGTATCGGCAAAGGAGATGCTGGAATGACATTCTCATATCCATATCGAATATCAGTAATAAATTCCAGTTCCGACAGGACGGCATGAGGATATTCATTCGTTGTCTTTACTTGGTAATATTGATAAGGTCCTTTTTTCATGTCAAGTTTTATATCTTGAAAATAAGGTTGCAGTGTATCCGCTATTATCCCAACTGTATCACAGGGCTGAAAACTGGGTTCATTGCTCGCCTGAATTATCGTTCCAATCAATTTTACCGCCTTATCCACCAACCCTTGCTTCATAGGGAACTTACGAAGCAATGTCACATCGTCAGCCTTTCCTTCTATATGAGATTTTATTATCTTCCCATCTTTGTCGAGATAAAAAGGCTTTCCAAAAGAGAATGACTTGCCAAATGGTGAATAGTAGACAGGGAAATAGTATCTATCTGGAATTACGGACAAGAAAGTGACATTCTGTTTCGTACGGTTTATTTTCCCCCAAGTTACGGGAATGATGCCAGAGGGCACTCCACTATTAAAAGCGGCAAGATATGCCAGATTATTATTGCCGGTTTCCTGATAAGGAAGAATCAATGGAACAGTCTTCAACAGATGAGAAGTTACGTCTTTCAGAAATGGAGAATCAAAAATGTCCGGGATATATTCACCATTCTTCTCCATAAAGAAAGGCGTATCTTTTTGTTCTGAAAACATAAAACGATAAATATTCAGTATGTCTTTCGTATCAAAAGAACTATTGTCGCTGGTCGGTATTGACGATTCCGGATTAAACGCCAGCCAATTTCCATTTTTATCCAATACTACTCCATGATAATGCCTTCCTTGAAACTGTTTATAACATGCATTAAACTCCACAGCAGCAGGTATACCACAAGCCCTCAATATAGACACACCATAACTTGCAATCGGGATGCAGTCATGAAAGCCATAAAAAAACAGTTCCTGATAACCTATTTCTTCTTTATAAGGATATAAAGGAAAAAATTTACATAACTGATTTATTACGAAATTATATCGCTGAACCACATTTTGCACGGAATCTTTATCAATATCCTTCAAATATTTATCCATAAAAGCAAAATATATATCCGAAAAATCAGTTAATGAGTTATCGGGAATACTTCGATAAGGAAGAACATATTCATAAAAATCCTCCGTAGGCAACTGTCGTATACTATTCATCTGCCTCTTCCACTCAAAAACATGATCTATATGATTGATTAATTGCTTGGCTGTAATCCAATTAAAATCATAATCTTCTTTCCAGAATGTTTTGACAGATTGCTCCGAAACTCTGACATCATTTTGTTCTCTGAATCCAATGCGAACACTATCTATCAATTTTTGTATATTCCCATTATGAAAACTATCAGTAGCCATATACACTGAATAATAGAAAAGAGAGTCCGCGGCTCTTGTCAATGAGTCTAACAACGGATGTTGCCGTGGATTCCTTACGGAATAATACGAATGGTGATATCGCATATTCGCAATCAAGAACTTTGCGGCTTTCAATTTTTGAGGTTCATGCTTATAATGCTTCAAAACAGTTTCCAACTCAGTCCTGTTCGACCCGGAGATTGACAAGACAGTATCAACACGTTTATCAACTTCACTTGCACAGCCTGACAATAGAAACAGAAAAAAAGTAATAACAAGGCTCTTCTTTGTCATATTCAATTCTATTTTATAATATGATTTCATTGCTGTCCACTAAAAAAGCGGACGGTTAAAATTTAAATAAACTTGGTTCACTAAAACCGCATCGTTCTTTGTCATTATTGAAATTAGTTTTGTTAAAGAGGTCTCTAAGTCTAGTTTTATCAGTTAGCGATATGCTCAGGATTTGAAGAATCTCATAAGTTGTTCTATCAATTTCCATGTCATGCTGAATAATTGCTACAAGGCAATAGGCAATGATTGCAGAGTATATTTGTATTCTTACAGCATTCTCTGTATTGCCCCAGAACTTCTTTATTTTCAGATGTTGCTTAAGCCATTTAAAGAAAAGCTCAATCTGCCACCTGTTTTTATAAAGTTCTGCAATTTGTAGCGGAGATAAATCCATAGCATTGGTAAGGAACGTAAACTTACGTTTTTGCTCTTCATCCCAAAAACAAACCTTTCGTATGTGAGAAGGATAATCCTTGGAGCTTTTATAAATAGTGAGTTCGCCAATTGCATCAGAAAGTATATTTCTGGGTAAACGGCGTTTCCAATTTATAGCTTTGAACTGTAAGTTTGATTTTGCTCTTACAACGAAATAGGACTCTAAGGTTTCTATTTTGAAAAGACTCTTAAAACAGTTATAACCACGGTCAAAGATGTAGTAAGCACCTGTCTCATAAGGAATTTCACTCATAGCTTTGCTATCGTGAACCGAAGCTGTAGTTATATGGAAGAATGCAGGTATTTGAGTTTCTATATCATATAGTGTATGTATTTTAATACCTCCTTTTTTCTTTCGGAACTTTGCCCACCAAAATACAACCAAACACAAGTCAATGGTTGTAGAATCGAAAGCATAAACATTACTACCGAGATTAAAGATACTAGTTTTGAGTTTCTTTTGTGCCTGTTCAACCATGTAATAAGCAAAAGATTCAAAGATACGGTAGTCTCTATTTTGATTGGCTTTGGATAAATTGCTTCTGGTTACATTTTTTCCAAGACCTAAATGGTATGTTTTCCCTTGATGGGCTTCCAAAGCGATAATAAGGTCGCGTAGACTTTCTCTGTTTGAGAGTTGCCCGAACATCAAAGCTAGTAGTTGATTCCAGCATGTGAAGTACTTCACATATTTGTCTCCATCATACTTAGTAACGATGCGATTAAATTTACTTCGGTCAAGGAATGATACCAACTGTGAGAAAACGTATTTATCTTGATGCATCTGCTATCATATTTAATATGATGCAAATCTACAATTTCAAATCCGTTCTCTCAGGAATCCTTTGTAACTAACTATATTTCAAATATTTCAAAGAACTATTGCGATTTTTTAGTGGACACTAATGATATGATTTCTTTAGTCATTCAAAATTCTCTTCTGCCAACAACCTCGTTTGTTCTCTTTTCATTTCCCTTTTCATCATCCTGATAGCTGAGGTTTTAATTTTCATAGGTTTATCTATAATCGCTCCGGCAGTATCAAGCATATGTTCCCGGCTACCCACATCCTTATATAAATGAAATAACTTATAAAAAGGCATGAAACGGGAAGGGCACATCATAGATGCATTATTATAATACTTCTCCGCCAGCCCATGTTCATCCAATTCCTGATAGTTTTCACCGATTATAAGTTCCAAATCATAGTCCGCCCAATACTTACGGCATTGCAATGCTATTCTCAAGCTCTCTTCATATTGCTTATTTTCCAAAAGTATGGCTGCATAGTTATAAAGAAAATAAGGATTATCTTCAAATTTCTTCTCTAACTCTTTATAGTCCGAAAGAGTCTTGCCGGACGCTCCGCAAAGTGCAAGTCCGGACGTCTTGCCCCATTCTTTTTCCGCCATTACGCGTTCCACTAATTTGTAAATTCCTCCAAGTGAACAAAAAAGAACGAAAACACATATAGTATTCTTTATCATTGGACGAGCAAAAATCATAGCAACATATTCCCTTGTAAGAATGACGATGCACAAGAGCATAACAATCCACGTAAAAGGATAAGTGAACGGATAGGAGAAGAATGAAAATAGACCTATTGAAATAAGGGAATAAAGAGCTATTCGTTTCTCCAGGCAAGGATATTTTTTATAGCAGTACATTATCAAAGTTATCATTGCAAGCATCACTAACAAGCCGACAAATCCAAAATTCAGGAGAATTCCCAAATATTCATTAAAAGGATGTTTCACATTATCAGCTAACATGGAATAACGATTCTGCCCATGTTGTCGGAAATAATCTGCTTGATAATCCATATAGCGAGCCTCAAAACTACCTATTCCATGTCCCAACCACGGTGCATCTTTTACCATATTTACACTGCATCGCCAAATAAGTAACCTGCCATCAGCGGAATCTTTTTTCATCCAGTAACATCCTGACAATAATAAGACGAAACAGACTAAAGAGAGATACTTCATCCATCTTTTATGAAAGAACTTCATATTCAAAAGAATAAAACAGATAAAGGCAATACTCATAATGCCAGCTCTTGATTGCGACAGAATCACAGCTACCGCAATTACGAATCCTGCCATCCATCCTCCATACCTGATATATTTATTATTATCCGACAATAAGAATCCGACAAAAGGGAAGCCTGCACAGAGACATGCCGCAAAACCTGCAGGATTGTCAAAACTTCCTGTAACTCTGAAAGCAGTAGATGCCTGAAAGAAACCGAAAAACTGAACAACCCCGAATATTGCTTGCAAAAAGCAAGCAGTAACAATGATAAAACCATATACTGAGTTCCCTATATCTTTCTGCTTATTCTGCCTGCCAAATAATATATTTACAGCTTCATATACTAATATTACTAATAATATAAACACAACAAAGCACCATTTAGGAACAATGTACGAGTCCGTAAATTGTCGTGAATAGACAAAAAGACTGCCTAAACACAATGCAGCAAACAGATAATGAGATGTTCTTATCATTTTACTCCATCCTTACAAATTGTATGATTTAGATATTTGCAATATTCCAAAGTCAAATTCATCTATCAGTAGATACTTATAGAAGAGAGAGATAAATCCAACTTCGGAATTTTTCTTACATTAAATTATTTATCATTCTATAAATAATCATCAATATCACCAGAACTATACAAAACATTGACAAATAAATCCAGATACTTTTTTTTTCTTTATTCAAGTTTATTTTCGCCAATATAAACAGTAACATTGCCCATACTAATATACTGCCTAAAGAAGAATACAGAGTATCTATTCGATAGAAGATATCTACTGCAATGATTATTATGTCAAACAAACATAAAAGACATAACGCAATATAATAACGTTTCATTTGTTTAGTCTGTATCTAATTCTAGTGAATACTTCTCATGCAATCCTCATAAGCTCTATCCGCAAGTCTTATATCGTTTGCATAATTGGCCATAGCAAGCGCATAACATGCGCAGGCTGCAATTGGTATCTCCCATAAGCATGTACAACCTATCAGAGCGATATCTGCTTGAGCTCTAGCCCATGAGTAGTCTTGAGCTCTTCGTTGGTCACACTCATTAGAAGTCATTTCCGAACGAGTTTTCAACATAATTGAAGAATTTCGCTTCGCAGTTTCTAAAAAAAGCTTAGTCCGCTCCGTTTCATTCAAATTTAAAAAATCTGTATTATTTAAAAGTTTTTCCTTTGCTTTTGTGATTGCTGATATCTCATTCTTAATATTAGCTTTAGTCACAAATTCTTCCATATAATCATCATTATTCAAATTATACACAAGCTCGTCAAACTCTTCTTGAGATAAAGTAGAGGTATAAGATAATGTCTTTTTGGACAAGACTTCACTCATATCCACAAAATCAATAAATTCATCAGACTCTGCAACAGAATCCATTAGTGCATTTTTAGTTCTGTTATCAGAGCCATCTTCATCAGAACTACAACTAGAAATAACCACACTCATGCCGGCGATAAAAATAATAGCACCAAAGCACAAAACCTTTTTTTTAAAATTCAAATTCATACTCTTTTTTATTAGATTTAATTTATTAATAGTTATTCAAATAGCATACATGAATATCACACAACAGATACATTGTCTGTATTATTTTATTGCAAATGTATGAGCTATTTTTACACAATACAAGAGAGTGTTACACTCATTCAAGCTTTACAAAAGCCCAGAAAGGATTCTAGCACAATATTTTTTCATCTTTCTCCAATATTGTAACAATATAAAATGGATTTCATGTTCTTTGGAAAAATGAATTTATCCTTTTCAGAATAGGTCTACTTCTATTCTTATAAATGTTACACTCATAAAGTCGCTAAACCAATCCAGAAAAGATTCTCACAGCTTTCTATCTCTTAATTTAATACAATATTGTAACACTGTAATATGTATCAAAGCTAAATACGTCCTTATTTTTTTCCTTAAAAATCATCCTTAGAATATTTTTTTTCGTTACTTTACACTCTAAATCTAACCAAACACTTATAATCATGAGAAAGAAAAGACATTTTTTGTATTATGCAATGGCACTTGCCTGTGGATTAGCAACAATCTTTGTTATTTATAGCTGCAGCACGGACGAATATTGTTCTGACGAACTACAAATAAAAGGAAACAGAATACCAAAAAAATCCGCACTTTCATCAGACACAATAAATAATGCGAATTTACTTATTGACTCTATTGCTATTTCTGATGAATTTTGGGAGTTTGAAAAGAATAGTAAACTCTTATCTGACAAATTTCAGGCTTATACTTCAACACTGAGTGAAGAAGAGTATGGCAAACTTATGGAAAAACTGAATGATGATGATTACATGGAAGAGTTTATCAAAAAAGCGAATTTAGAACAAGAATTTCAACAGATGAATGAAGCTAAGGAAAACTTGCTTCTATATACTGGATTCTCCAGACTAAGCGAAGATGAACGTATATCTCTATTCAGACAGTATGCTGAGAGCCATGAATCTACAGGTAAAACACTCATAAAAACACGCACTGAAGGCGGAGATGCTAATAGCTGTGAAGCAAAAAGACAAGCAGCGTATGCACAGGCAAAAGCGGATTATGATAATGACATTATTAACTGTAGAATAGGGCCCTCTACAAATAATTGCTACGCACAGGCATTATCGAGATACGAAAGAAACCAAAGGGCGGCCGAAAAGGAATACAAATCATGTATACAAAGAAATTAATTATATATATAGTTCTCAATAGTGCAATGTGGCTTATCAGTACCGCAATGTGTTATTTAGATTGTTTTATTGGCAACCTGAACTACACATTTCAAGATTTTCTAATATTCTTTTTTGAGCTTCTTGCACGAATAACACTTGTGGTTGGAGCTATCAGTCTATTTCCACAAGAACCATACTCCAATAGGCGAGTATGGTTCTATTATATCATCATGGGTGGAAGTTTGGCTACTATCTACACATTTATGAAACTGGCAGGCACTCTGCAAAAGTTATTATTTTAGCTCCGCTTGTAGAAAAGCCTCCAACTCCTCATCGCCAAGTCCTAAACGTTTTCGGACACGAGACCTCATCGTGCGATAAGCCCCATCAGCAATGCAAAATATAGACAATATTTCTTCTTTCGTTTTATACATTCGAATAAGCACACATAGTACAATATCCCGCGGTGGAAGTTGACAACCTTGTTTCTTCAGCCAAGCAAAGAATTCGGGATCAATCATTTGGCACTCTTCTACTAGTAAAAGATAGTCTTTGGCGGAAAATTGGGCGATAGACCGATTTTCCATAAGTTTACGAACTAAAGTTATATTTTTCTGTTTTGTCGGAGGAGAATCCAGTAATTGCTGTATTCTCTGAGTTTGAAGAATAGTTTGTCGTCGTTCGTCCGCCAATTTCTGATACAACGTTGTGGAGACTTTAATAGTAGCAGCTATCATTATGCCAACAACGGCCAACACGGGAATGGTATATTCAGATAGGGTCGGCGCTGCCTCCATATAGATTTCTCTCGGCATTATCATATAAATCTCATCTGCCGTAATTAAAATAAAAGCAGCTATAAACTGCCAGTCTATTACTTCAGAAATTCCGATACGCTCTCCTTTTGCATGAAATGTCCATAGCAACGCCCCAACGAAAAGGATCAGCCACATCAATAGATGCATGGAAGATGAAAATGCATCAACATACATTTCAGGGAAAAAAGCCTGGAATATATAAGCCGCCAGCAGAATCAAACAGCAGAGTAAACCACCTGACAGTAATTGCTTAAAAGGATAAGTCGGAAATTTCATCACTCATTTTATCTTGTGTTCTTGAGCCACAAATATAGCGAAAAGAATATTCACATTGACAATCATCTTCAATATTCTTTTCATAAAACGAAAAGTCCCGGATTACCCAACAAAGTCACTGCACCTTCATCGCTTTCACCTTTTTTCCCGAAACCTCTATCCGAAGTAGGAAAGCGGGTGAAAGCGATGCTGTAAAAGTCGCCTTACAGTGCTTTCAACGCTTTCACCGCTTATCGCCGCACCAATTCGCGCGACACCCCGTAATACCCTGCCGCAGGTACATAAATCGGTTGCATAAGTTTACCTATATTCCGCAATTTCCCTTCTTCCTGCAATCTTCGGAGATGACGGTTCGCCGTAGTCCGCGTCATGCAGCACACTTCCTGAAAGTCGTAACGAAGCATTACATCGTGTTCGACAAAATATTCCTTCAAACGCATATCTATCTCTACTTCCGACAAGGATTCCGAATGGCGTGCATACTTGCTCCGGCTGACCTTGACACCTCTAAGCTCACCCTTCAGACGGGCATCGGGACGAAAACCGATTGTTTTCAACTCCATTTTCGATGATTTGTTCTTAGTGCTACGAGTCACTTTTTCCGTGCTTCTTAAGATAGGAGCAAAATAGCCAAGCCCTTCGATATGCACTTCACGCCCTTCGCGCAGTTCCTCACCACAGATTTGGGCTAGCATCTCGAACGCGTTTTTCACATCACCTACAGAAAGGGAACTGCGGTTGTGAATCATCCAGCACAGTTTGTCCGTCCCCAGCTTTCCGTTCAAAAAAATGCGGGGGTGCAAGCCTTTCTCTTCCGAATCGTCGGACTCACCGGGATTCTCATACCAATCGTAAAGTATAGCCATAAGCAGTTAACATCTTTATAATGAATACTTTTCATGCAAAACCTTTAGCAGGGAAAACGCACGAGTTAAAAGGCTTTAATAAAGGTATCTATCAAATTAGTTAGGTAGTCATCACTCCATCCTGCCTTCTTCCTTTTCCTATTGAGCGAAGTCTTCTTGTCTTCATCCTGATAATTCTTCAAAATGGTCAATGCCATTTTCGTTAAGGTGGAAAAGTTTTGTGCGGAATTCATCATTTTTCTTCCATCATCTTCATTAAATGTAACATCCAATTGCCAATGCAATCCATTTTCTACCGCCCAATGCTTTCTCTTATATTTAAGAATAAGCTCTGGATTGTTCACTAATGAAGAGATGAAACAATGTTTCTCATTTTGTATTTCTCCTGTGGCTATATTAATTTTTTCGGTCTTTATTATTCCATAAGTCCTAAGATTTTTCCAATCACGATAACAGAACCCTAATCTACTGGGTTCAGAGCAGGATATGCAGGTCCTTGTCACCATAAATCCATGACCTTCTGTGGTTTCTTCGGCTCTTTTGATAAAATCATTTTTTCTTCCGGAAATTAGCAAGTACTCCGCATCGTTTTCGATATTTTCCCTTAGTTTTAAATGATTATTTTTTACCTCCAAAAGATAATCGGCTTGTTTCTCTACTATTTTTTCTACAATTTTCTTTTGGGTACCAAGCGCATCGATGGTAACTACATCTCCTTGTCGTATATCAATGTCGTCCAGTAATTTGGGTATTGCTACTATTTCATTCTCTTTTATTGAGACCCGTTCCTGCCCTAATGACAGACTCATATCAGAAAGAAAGGCACTGACAATATGAAGTTTGGCTACTGATGCCTGCTCCTTTGTTATTTTATCCGCTGACTCTTGTACCAGTTTATCAGCATTGATGGCACCACAGATCGTTTTTCCGTCAACAGCTATATGTCTATTCGTATAAAGATCATTACCCTCACCTATTTGAACTTTCGACCAGTCGCAATCTTCTATGGACGGTGAATCACCTCTCATATTACAGGCCCATTCTCTGTAACAACTCTCTAATCTTTCTGTTTTTAGGATACAAAAAAATCGACGTAATGTATCATGTGAGGGGGTAGTTTCTAAATCCGGTATGAATCTCCTAAGAAAATCTTTCTTATAACGGGCGAAGTCTGCTATATCATTCCAACTCTGACAATCACAAAAAATACCTGCTAAAGTGACAAGCATTATCAATTTGCCCGAATAAGTGACTTTATTCTTTTCACGTGGGTCAATTGTATCAATAGCTTCAGACATACTGGCCATATGACGTGCTAATTCGTCATTTATTAAAAAATCCTTTGCAATCTTATCCATTACTATTTATTATTTAGACGTGAAGATAATGAAATACTAGAAGGAATACAATATAAATAATCAATATATCAATTGAAGAACCCCGAAGATAAAAAAAGGATGAAAGCAATAGGTATCATGACAATGTGAAGTTGTGACACGTCTATATGAGGAAAAGAAAGTAGGAAGACTTTATTTATTAGTTGATATAAAAGAGTATTGCCATCAAATAAGTTTTGAGAAGAAAAGAAAATGCTGGTTATTAAATAATTAGCACTCGTGCGTTTTCCCTGAAACCTTGTAAGTATTCGGCCTTGTGCGTGTTTGTTTCCCTTGTTTTCCTTCCTACCTTTGTGACTTCATAATTATCTTACTCCATTATGTGTTCAGTCTTAGTATTTTCTAATGAAAGTGAAAAGCTGCGTAGTCTCTTGTCTGAGTCTAATCATTTTGATTCTGTTCTTTTCATATTTGATGGTGGTCGTCGTTATAAAGTATCGGCTTCCAGTCTTGGTATCCATTCCCCTCAGGACCTACTTCTCCCTTTAGGTCTTGGTCTTTTCCGTAGCAGTCCTTTCTGGTCTTATTACCTTTATCCCCAAGGTTGTAATTTCCATAAAGGAATTGACGGTCTTTGTGGTGAGGTCATCCGGCACACGGGTTCTTACGTGTCAGAGCAGAGCTGCCATATTTTTCTTGACCGTTCCCGTAGCAGGTTGCATATCCTTTATCGGTGCGACGATGAATACCGTCTGGAATGCCGTCGTCTGAACCACGGTTCTTTCCTCTTGAAAAAGGACGAACGGAAGAGGGATTTTCTTCAAATTTCCTGGAATCGCCTGAATGAGCTGCTTACTGTTAAAAAGTATCGGAAAACAGTTGAAAAGTAATCTCCCGTCCTATAAGCCGTACAGCTTTATTTTGATAACTTTGCCACATAATAAAAAAGTGGATATACAGTGAAAGAACCAGTCATTACCCTTACTTTGGAAGAGTACGAAGAGTTGCGCAAGGAACGTGAACGTCTTGAAAAGGAGCATGCGGAACTTCAGAGAAAATACGAAGCCTCTTTGCAGGAGTATTCCCGCCAGGCCGGGGAAATCTCAGCCTGTACAGCCGTCATAGCTGACTTGAGATGGAAATTGGCTGACTTGACACGCCGTTTATGGGGTAAATCCAGTGAAAAACGTCATCTTCCCGAAGATGCCAGCCAATTGAGCATCTGTTTCGAATCCCCGTCCGATGTCAATGACCCGGTAGCGGAAGAACAGAAAATAGCTGAGAAATCTGTCAAATCGGAGAATGGTTACAACCGTTTCCGTAAGAGCTTCACCCAAAAGATTACTCCCCACGCCCGTAAGCCCATCGACCCGTCCCTTCCCCGTGAGGAAATCATCATTCCCATGCCGGAAGGTCTTTCCCTGGAGGGAGCGACAAAGCTGGGGGAGGAAGTGAGCGAACAATATGCCGTCAGCCCTGCGCGATTCTATGTGAGACGCATCATCCGCCCTAAATACCGACTTGCCGACGGTCGTATCATGACTGCTCCCATGCCCGTAATGGCACACCCTCACAGCAATGCGTCGGAAAGTATACTGTCCCACATTGCTACCGCCAAATATTACGATCATCTGCCTCTGCACAGACAGCTGGACATTTTTGAGCGTGAAGGCATCCATCTGAGTCCTTCCACCGTAAGTAACTGGATGATGGCCGCCGCACAGCGTCTGGAGCCGGTCTATAATGAGCTTCGTGAACTGGTCAAGGACAGTTATTACGTCATGGCCGATGAGACGCCCCATCCCGTACTTGAAAGCGACCGTCCCGGTGCCCTTCACCGCGGGTATATGTGGAACTTCTATCTGCCCCGGTTCCATACCCCCTTCTTTGAATATCACAAGGGACGTGGCAGCAGTGGAATAGACACACTGCTGGCAGGACAGGTCCGGGTGGTACAGAGTGACGGTTTTGCAGTATATGACGAGTTCGACACGCTACCCGGAAAGTTGCACCTGTGCTGCTGGGCACACGTCAGGCGCAAGTTTGTGGAAGCGGAAGGAAATGACCCTCCCAGAGCAAGGCATGCACTTGAACAAATAGGCAGACTGTATGCTGTGGAGGAGAAAATCAGCATAGAACATCTGGAAGGCGGGGCTGTAGTAAAGCTTCGCCGGGAAGAATCGTACCCTATTATCAAAGGACTGGAAAAATGGTGCAAGGAGGAATATGAACATACGGTTGAGAAATCGCCTATTGCCAAGGCCATATTCTATATGTACACACGATTTGAACAACTGTCCGGATATGTCAACGATGCACAATTCTGCATTGACAATAATCCGGTGGAGCGTTCTATAAGACCATTGACTTTGAACAGAAAAAACACTCTTTTCTCCGGTTCACATGAGGCGGCACATGCAGCGGCAATATTCTTTTCACTGATGGGATGTTGCAGGGAAAATAAGGTGAACCCAAAACTATGGATGCAGGACGTGTTGATCAGGGTACAGGAGAAAGAAAGAGAAGAGAAAAACGACTACTCCGATTTACTGCCATTTAATTGGAAAGGATAAACAAGATAATTTAGTAAAGTCAAAAGCCAGACGAAGTATGTCTGGCTTTTGACTTTATTATAGCTTGGAGAGAAATACGCAAAAGGCCGAATGCTTACGAAACCTTTAGAGTTGTCAATAAACCACTACTGTGGTTCATTCAAACTACTATTGTTATTCAATTAAACAACTTTAGTTATTTAATTAAACCACCCTAGTGAATCATTGATAACTCTACGGCAAAGATACGATAAATAGTAGTGAAAAAGGTGATAAAAAGCCGACTTCTTCCGTTAAGGAAAAAATATCTTTTTTCTAGAGAAATACTTGCAAACCGGTATCGTCCTATAGTAGATTTGCAGTATCAGCGCTGATAAACAAACCTATTTTAGTCACTTAAAAACAAAAAATAATGAATGCAATGACATTAGTGTGGAAACAGATAGTGAAAGGACTGAAACTGTTCCAAATGAAGGAGAATAAAGAAGACGCGACAGAGAAAGCGGAGAAATCCCGGACAAAGCCGACAGAATGTTGTGGAGACATGCATATAGGCAGTCTTACGGACACTGAACTGTCTGCCGAAAAGGAGAAAAAGGAGAAAGAGAAAAAGGAAGAGACGGAGCGAAAACAACCCGTCCGGCTGACACAAGAGGTACGCGCATTCCTGCAAAAGCAGTATGATTTCCGCTACAACTTACTGACAGAAGAAACGGAATATCGTCCCGCCGGCAAACGTGGTACACCCTTCGAGCCCGTAGGCAAGCGGGAACTGAACACATTCTGCATGGAAGCGCATGACCAAGGCATACCCTGCTGGGACAAAGACTTAAGCCGCTACATCTACTCTACCTGTATTTCCGGATACCATCCTTTCCGGCTTTACATGGAAGAACTGCCCGGTTGGGACGGAACAGACAGACTGGAGTCTTTGGCACGGCGTGTCTCCGACCACCCGCTCTGGGTGAAGAGCTTCCACACATGGCTGCTGGGACTCACCGCCCAATGGCTGGGCATGACGGGCATACATGCCAACAGTGTAGCGCCTATACTCGTCAGCAGCGAGCAGGGACGACAAAAATCCACCTTTTGCAAGGCACTGATGCCACCAGTACTATCACGCTATTACATGGACAACCTAAAACTGTCGGCACAGGGAAAAACGGAAAGGCTGCTTGCCGAGATGGGGCTTCTGAACATGGATGAGTTTGACAAGTACGGTACGCAGCAAATGCCGTTATTGAAGAACTTGATGCAAATGGCGAACCTGAATATCTGCAAGGCTTATCAGAAGAATTTCCGCAACTTGCCGCGCATCGCTTCTTTCATCGGCACAAGCAACCGTTTTGACTTGCTCACCGACCCTACCGGCAGCCGGCGGTTCATTTGCATTGAAGCGGAACACCTCATTAATTGCGAAGACATGGAGCACGACCAAATATATGCACAACTGAAAGAGGAACTACTCTCCGGCATCCGCTATTGGTTTACTAAAGAGGAAGAACGGGAATTGCAACGCCACAACACCGCCTTTTATCATCCTTGCCCGGCGGAAGAAGTCTTTCATGCCTGTTACCGGATGGCCGGAGACGACGAAGTAGGAAGCGAACGGCTTTCGGCTTCGGACATATTCAGGAGACTGAAAATGTATAACCCGGCTGCCATGCGTGGAAGTAATCCGGCTACATTTGCACAAGTGTTGCTTGCGGCGGGAGTCACCCGCAAACATACCAAATATGGGAATGTGTATCTGGTGAAAGCGTTGAAAGCGGCATAGTCCCTGATTTCGAGCAAGGGTTCACCCGTAATAAGCTGTATTAAAAGAGAATATGCATCTGATGAAAGAGGTGAAAAAGAATGTGTACTCAAAAGAAAAAGGTATCGTTTCCACCGATAGAAACGATGAAAACGATACCTTTTGGATGAGATATTCATTTTATCCTATTATCCACTTACTGCCCGGCACAAACGAGATAATCTTCGTCGTTACGAAACAACTGATGAATGTAGCCACAGCGATGCAAGGTATGGCGGCGACGGTAGGCAATCCCAGTGTTTGCTTGAACAAGGTTACCCACAGTCCGAGCCAGAATATGTGCATAAGATACATGCCATAGCTGAGTTTCGACATTTCTGTTACAGCTTTCGGGGCTTCCTGCCGTTTGATGCAGGTGAACAAAAGGAACGTGCCCGTTGTGAGAAGTACACAGTTGATTGTACAGAAAGCCCAACCTATTTCTATGACAGGAGTGACATGAAGCTCGCCGGGTACGGCCTGGACATAGAATGAATAGATAGTCCATACAGCACCGACAACCATAAGGATGGTTCCAATAACGAAACGCTTGGAACGGCTCCAAGTCAGGTGTGTACGTATGTAATGCGCCAGTACGAGGTATCCCAGATAGCCGGAAAAGTACCATAACATATGATATTCGTTCCAGAAACATTGTCCCCACACTTCACCGCACCAACGGTTGAGGTAGGGCATACAGGTGGACAGCAGGAACAATCCGATGAAGAAACGTTCTTCTTTCGCCGTAGCTTTCCTCAACCATGGAGATATGACAGGTATGAACAGGTAAAGGCTAATCAGAGGATACATGAACCATAGGTGTCCGGCAAGTGTCGGGAAGTTCAAGAGTATCCGCGACATATCCTTCAATGAGGTTTCTCCGTCCAATTGTCCCCACAGCAATGGCAAGGTGCTGTATAGTATCATAAATATGACAAACGCCGGCAGGATGCGGAGACAACGCTGGCGGTAGAATTGCCACATCGTCTGTCCCTCTTTCATCGGTGCGAGAAGAAAAGCGGAGACAATCATGAACAGGGGTACTGCCATGCGTGAAAAGCCGTCGTACACAGACACCCACAATCGGTCTACTTCAGTAGCCAGAAAGGATTGCGGTCCTGCCATATCTGTGGCTCCGGGAGCAATGTAGAAGTTTTCACTGGCGTGGACAACCATAACGAGGAAGCAGGCGAACACACGGATATAATCTAAAAAAACAATACGTTTCATTTTTGAGGTTTTCTGATTTGATTAGCAATTTGTATTACTTGTCTACTGAGAACTTGAAGATACATCGGCTCATATATTTTTCGCCTGGACGAAGCACGGCCGAAGGCCATTCAGGTTTGTTCGGAGTATCCGGATATTTCTGTGTTTCAAGACATACGGAAGCACGCTGATTGTAGGCAATGCCTTTCTTTCCGGTCAGAGAACCATCAAGGAAGTTTCCGGCATATACTTGAACTCCCGGTTCGTTGGTATATACATCCAATACAATGCCCGTTTTCGGTGATTTCAAAGAGGCGGCCTTCCGGTTGATATCTCCTTTGGCATTCAAGACCCAATTATGGTCATAGCCATTGCCATTTTTCAATTGGACAAAGTCATAATCATTGATGCGTGTGCCCACCGGAACCGGTGTGCGAAAATCCATTGGAGTACCTTCTACAGGAGCTATTTCGCCCGTAGTCATGAATGTGCTGTCCACCGGTGTGTAATAATCAGCATCAACTGTCAACAGGTGGTCGGCATTGCTGCCGGCATCTCCGTCAAGATTGAAATAAGAATGGTTCGTCATGTTCACGATAGTGGGCTTGTCGGTTTCCGCTTCATAACGGATATCAATGGCATTGTCATCTGCCAGTTTCATCAGGACTTTGCAGGTGATATTTCCCGGAAAGCCTTCTTCACCGTCTTTTGCGACATAAGTAAGTTCCACTTCCTGAGGATTCGGTTGCACAGCGTCAAACACACGATACTGGAAACCTTGCGGACCACCGTGCAGGCAATGCCCGTAGTTATTGCGCGGCAATTGATATTCAACGCCATCCAGTGTAAATTTACCTTGGTTGATACGGTTCGCATAGCGACCGATACTAGCTCCAAAATCGGAAGGCTTACTGATGTAATCTTGAATAGAATCAAAACCAAGCACTACGTCACGCATCTGCCCGTCCTTATCGGGAACCATGACGGAAACAATACGTCCACCAAAGTTTGTGATACAAACTTCCATATTGTTTTTGTTACGCAAAGTGAACAGCCCAGTCTTCTTTCCGTCCACTTCTGTCCGGAACTTACTCTGCAATAACCCGGAATCCGTAGCCTGTTCAGCCTTTGGCGTACAAGCCGCCATCAGAAGGGCGGCAACTCCCCATACACATAATTTTCGCATGTTCTTTCGTTTTATTTAGTTAGTTTATTTTCGAGCATCTTGATAAAATATCCGCCTACTACGGAGCGTGCCTGGAAGCCTTTCTGTGTCGGGGTATCCGTAAATACCCAGTCGGACATCGGCACACGGTCTGTCGTTTCGTTCATAAACAGATATACGGGGTCAATGAATTTCCCAAAAGTGGATTTATCATTGGCCAATGTAGCTGTCCACATAATCCAGTCTGTTTTGGTATATGTTTCACGGTTATCCAGTGGAAGACCGTATTTGTCTTGCTTGGTCAGATAGTAGGCAATTTCCGTTTCAGCCACACTTTCCGGGAAGATTTGCAGTTTTATTAATTTATCCCATACCAAATTATATTTCTGGCTCCAGGTTCCCGGCTTGTCAAATGTCAGACGATAATGGTCACCGTCATGAGCCATTTTCATCCATTCGGCAGCCATTTCCTTCGCTTTCCGGGTATATTTGTCCGCAATATCCTTCTTGCCCAGTTGCTCCGCCAGGTAACCGTAAGAAGCAATCCCTAGGATAGCTTTGATAGAAAGATTGGCATTGTGGGCAAAGTGTCCGGCAAAGTCATCGGTACAAAGCTGATTTTCGGGATCCAGGCCGTACCCTACCAGGTAGTCCGCCCATGTCGTCAGAGTTTCCCAATGCTTCCGTGCATAGTCGGCATTTCCTTCAACTGCCGCAATAGCTGCCGTCAGAAGCAACATATTACCGGACTCTTCCACAGGCATATCACCGCCATAAGTCTGCCCGTTGGCCAATGGATATGTACCCACGTCATGGGCTGCAAAAGGTTTCGTCCATTTGCCGCTTTCACTGTAATAGAAGATATGATTCATCATAGCTTTTACCAGCTCCGGGTTATAAAGCAGAAAGAGAGGTGCGGAAGGATATGTGATATCCACTGTTCCGATGGAGCCATTACTGAAATTTTCTTTGGAAAGGAAAAGCAGGTCACCATTCGGCGCTTCCACCAGTTTGTGGGCTGCAATAGCCTGGCGGTAAGCCAATGCACAAAGTTCGGCATATTTACGTCCGCCGGCAGCGGTAGCCTCATCCATCATTTTCCGGTCGAAAACAGCACAATTTTTCATTTGTGCCTCATATTCTTTCTCCGCTTTCCGGAATTGGGAAATAATTGTCTCGTTATCCTGACGGTTCCAGTAAGGGCGCAGGTTCTCACCAAAATATTGGATAGAATAAATGTCATCATATCCTATCAGCAGATGCCCCTCGCTCTTTTTCGTTTCACCCAGTGAACGTACCAGAGCCAGCTTATCATACCCTTCCGTAGACGGGGCTTCCAACTTATTTTCAATAAAGCTTTTACGCAACTTCTTGCCATCACCAATGGCATACATACTGTTTTCTTTTTCAGCAGCCAGGTAGAAACGTCCCCAGTCGATACGTACATCATCACCTTTCTTCTCCAAAATGTCCTGAATACGGTTTCCAGTACATAAGAACAATAAGCCATCCTCAGTAAGGCTATCGGCAACCGACTTCTGATGAGGAGTATCAAGCGCCCACTGTGGAGAAGCTTCGAAATACAGTTCAACTTGATGTTTTCGCCCATCATTTGAGACGACCTCGTAAGAGATATAATTGACCGGACGCGACAACAGATCCAGATTGTCCATAAACAAAGGCGCGGTAAAGGTCACTTTCAAGTCTACCGGGCCACAAATAAATGAATAATACGTCTGCATGGGTTGTACATCAACAGAAGTTTGTTCCGCCGTCTGATGGAAATAGCGGTAATCATCCAGTTCTACCAGCAAGCCGAAATCCAGCAAACCGTTCCCTACGCGGTTGTGGCAGTAAGCGGCAATCATATTCTCTCCCGGTTTTAAGGATGCGACCGCTTCTTCCGACAGTTTTACCTGTACATGCTTCTTACAGGCATTTCCCGTATCAACTACTTTAATACCGTTGATATAGATAATCACATCATCATCGTGAGAATACTCCAGATATACATTTTTACCTGATAAGTCTTCAGGAATATCAATGATCCTGCGCACCCAGATAAATTCTTCTCCCCATTGGGTTTTGGCGGTATGTTCATTCTCCATAGTACCGAAAGCGGCTTCGCCTTCTTTCCATGCTTTGTCGTTGAATTCGGGATTCTGCCATCCGTCAGCAGGTTTCCGGGTAGTATATTTGCCTGTCCAGTTACCTTGCTCCGAGGTTTTCGCCAAAGGCCGAAGTTCCAGTTCTTCCGTTCCCATGAAACGGTAAGTCTGACCGTCGACTTTGGCTACGCCAACCAAAGGAAAGTCTTTGCCGGTCCAGTGTTTTACGGAACCATCATACAGATTATCTGTAAAAGCCCAGGCACTGGTATAAGGGTCAATTGTCACTAGCGGATAAGCCGGAGCCCGCAAATCATTCTTTTCGCGCTGTGTCACCTGGGAGTCACAACTGCAAAGTACAGTTGTCGCACCCAGCAACAGCGTCATTAGTTGTTGCTTCATATATCTATTCCATTTAAAGTCTACGCCGCAAAATTGGGAAATCTTCAATAATTTGAAGATTAATTATTAACCAATAAATAACAAAAACTAACCAGAATCATTACGATTCTGAACATTTCACTGTTTTTGCGGGTAGCTTATCATATAGAATTGCTATGAGAATGTCACTTATAAGGGCTTAATACAGTCATCTATTATCGGTTGAGCCAAGGCTCCGGATTCAGTTTTTCTTTTTCCCGCCGTAACTGGAAATGCAATACCGTCCGTCCATTGTCCGTTCCGTCGGAAAAGACTTGTCCGATACTCTGTTTGGTCTTGACCGTATCACCGGACTTTACAGAAGCGGAAGAAAGATTGCAATAAACGGAAATATAGTTACCGTGACGGATCAGCACATTAAATAATCCGTTTAGCTGGAATACAGCCGCCACTTTACCATCGAAGATGGCACGTGCCTGCGCACCCGGTTTTCCCTGAATGTCTATTCCCTTATTATCCAGCTTCACATTGCGCAAACCCTCTACTGCATATTGTCCGTAATGGCTGGTGATGATATAAGCGCCGGATATAGGCATGGGAAGTTTTCCGCGGTTGGCGGCAAAATTACCGGACAGTTCCCGGTCTGCCTTACTCATCGTAAAAGTTTCCAGAGGTTTCGAGCTCGTTTTTGCTGCTGCCCCCGTTCCCGTTCCAGTAGATTGTGCTTCTTTCCCTTCCGCCTTCTTACGTGCAGCCGCTTCACGACGGGCTTCTTCCTGAGCGCGCTTGCGGGCGCGTTCTATTTCTTCGGCAATGAGCTTGTCGATACGGGCGTTCAGTTGGTTCGCCTCTCTTCGCTTCTTATTAATCTCACTTTGCAAGCCTTTCTGTTTCTTTTGCAGGTTAGCGACCAAGGTACGTTTTTCTTTTTCCTGCTCTTCCAGTTTCACCTTTTCGCCTTCACGCTCTTTCAGCAGACTCTCCTTGGCAGCTTTCACTTGCTGGCGTTCTGCTTTTTTCTTGCGTATCTGCTCCTGCTTCTTCAGGATTTCCTCTCCTTGCAAACGTTGGTAAGTGGCATATTCACGTACATAGCGCATACGTCGGTATGTCTGCCCCAGATTCTTGGCCGAGAAGATGAACATTAATTTTTCCTCTATTGATTTATTCTTATACAGGTATTGGACAGAGGCTTCATATTTCTTCTTCTTGTCTTTCAAATCCTTCTCCAGTGCCCGCAACTGGCGTTCCAAGGAGTTCAATTCACGTTCAATGGCATCCACATCATTGTTTATAGCCAGAATATAGCGTTTCCGCTCTTCAATCTGTCCGGTCAATGCAGCCAGGCTATTTAATTGGCTGCCTACGTCTTTCTTTGTATCCTTCAATATAGATTCCGACTCGGCAATCTGCTTTTGCAGGGCACCGCGCTTACTTTCCAAGTCACGAATCAATTTATTCGACTGAGCAGAGAGCGGAACTGCCAACCACAGGCAACTGATAAGAATAACAAAGAAGCGTTTCATCATAACAAAGCCGTCAGCATTTTTACTAATTGTTCCAAAGGAACTTGCCTGTATTTAGCAGTAAGCTCCGTAGGAGTCATGGAGAATTCTTTCGTGGAAAACTCATAAAGTTGCACTTTTGCTTTTTCCAGTGAAGGGATGCCTACATCTTTTCCCGTCAGTTCTGTTTTTCCACCAGGCAGGGATGCATCCATCAATATTTTTTCCAACCGGGAAAACTCCGCGTTCTTCGGTAACATACCTTTCAATTCTTCTTTAGTCGCACGGACAAATCTCCTGTTCATCCGGTCTACCAGCAACACCTCGTCAGGGGTAATCTCAATACGCGCCACTTCCGTGCGCAAGATAGGCATCAATAAAGAGACTTGTACCCGTTCATGGGTTTTCATCTTCATTGTTCCTCCTACGGACATGCTTCCCCCTTTTTTATTGGGAATGGTCAGTTGAAGTTTGGAAGTCAGATAACTGGATACGGGAGCCTTTGTTTCTGAAGTCGCCAAATGCTTTGAGCTCTTACAACCAACCAATACGACTACAACCAACAATAGATATACAAACCTTTTCATTCTGCAATATATTTCTTCTTTTCTATTTTCTGTTTCAATGTTTTCGACTCACTACCCATTTCCAACGCCTGTTTCCAGTATTTCAGCGCACCTTCGACATCACCGGTCATGAAATAAATATCCCCGCAATGCTCCACAATCACATCACTTTTCTCTCCGTCACTCTTCATCGCATTATCAATATAAATACGCGCCTCGGCATAATTTCCTTTTTCAAAGAGAATCCAGGCATAAGTATCGAGATAAGTCGAATTATTAGGTTCAGCCTTTACGGTCTTATAACTCATTTCTTCCGCCTTATCCAAATCACGTCGTTCTACTGACAGGTAATAAGCATAATTATTCAATGCGCCGATATTGGAAGGATTGTACACCAAAGCCGAATCATAGGCGGCATAAGCTTCCGACATCTGTTTCTTAGTATGATAAATGTCACCCATTATCGAATAGAAATCCGAAATAACTTCTTTCCGCGTATCGGGTGTAATATGTTCCAGCGCCCTGCCGCAAACACTTAATACACTATCCGTTTGTTCCGCCTGATGATAGGCAATAGCCAGGTAATAATAAAGGGGCAAAGCATCTGGAGTGGCTTCGATTCCCGGCTCACAGACTTTTATAATTTGTTTGTAATCCTCTTTTTTCACGGCAGCATCGACCAGCATCAAGCGGGCAACCTTGTTAGTCGGGTCTAAATCGACCACTTGTTCTAAGACCGGGACAGCTTCCTGCTCCATATTCTTCGACAGCAGATACTGCGCATAAAGCATCGGAACTTGCGGGTCATCCTGGTCCTGCTTCATCATCCGGTCAAACAAAGCAATCACTTGGGTACTGTCTTTAGCCGCCGACTGTTCGTTTTCCACAATTATCTGACGCATGACATTGATTTTCGTATCAGGAGTCACCTTCTTATTCAGCAACAGTGTATCCAGTTGCTGTTGATACAACTCTTTTTGCCCGGTCTGTTCATAATAAGACGCCATCGAGAAAAGAGCCATCGGATTGTCCGGCTCTACCGCCAACACTTTCTGATATGCTTCGTAGGCTTCCTCTTTCTTGCCATTCTGAAGATAAACATCCCCCAAAATCACCTGATACCGCATATCCATCGGATATTCCTGTACCAAGCTCTCGATTTCCTGAAATGCTTTCTTATCATCCTTCATCTGGAAATAAATACGGAATTTCTCCATAGACAACTGTTCGTTCTTGCCCAAACGCTTCTCCAAACGGTTCAGTGTCGAAATTACCTCATTATACTTCTCCTGACGGCCGTAAATATCAAGCAGGCTGAACAATGGGTCTTGTTTTGCCGGGAAGCGAGTGACCATCTTCTCAAGCAAAACGACCGCTTTATCCAGTTCATTCTGCTGCTGATATAAATTAACCAATCCCTGACTATACCAGAAATTGTCGGGAGCATAAGCTACCGCTTTCTCCAAAGCTGCCTGACCTTGCGGTACCTGGCGGAGAAACATATAATACTGGGAAACCTCGTAAAGCGCAGATGAAGCACTCGGGTTAATATCCAGACAATGCTGCAACAAGCCAAAAGCTGCATCATATTCTTTCTTTTCCTTCATCCGCATGGCTTCCAGAAAGAAGTAGTCATACTTACGCTGTTGTTCGGCAGTCACCTGTATCTGTGGAAGGAAAGAAACTCCCTCACCTGTCGCGGATTTCGCCGTACGTCCTGTACGTGTCGTTCCACATGAGGCCAGTATCCAAACTGCGACCAGCAGCCATCCTATTTTTATCTTCATTTTATTTTCTTGATTTAAGCATTCATCATACTCCGGTATGACCGAAGCCACCGGCTCCCCGTTCTGTTTCATCCAGAACTTCCACTTCCTGCCATGTTGGTTGCTCATGCTTTGCTATCACCATTTGGGCAATACGTTCACCATCTTCAATCACAAAAGTTTCAGATGAAAGATTGACTAAGATAATACAGATTTCTCCCCGATAATCCGCGTCGATTGTTCCCGGTGAATTGAGTACGGAAATTCCTTTCTTGATGGCCAATCCGCTACGGGGACGAATTTGTGCTTCAAATCCCTTCGGAAGAGCAATATATAATCCTGTCGGTACCAGGCAGCGTTGTAGTGGTTCCAGTGTGATAGGTTCGGAAAGATTAGCACGGATATCCATTCCTGCAGATAATTCGGTGGCGTAAGCCGGAAGCGGATGCTTCGATTTATTGATAACTTGAATATTCATAAATGCATGTTTACTATTTAACGGGCGAAAATACACATTTTGAACTGAAAAATAGTTAAGTTTGCAGTTAAATAATGTACCGGCAACCAATTTGCGGACGGTAAACACTGAAATTACAAATAAAATGATGAATTGGAATCAATTAATATCAGCTAAACGTTTCGGAATGGAAGAGTTCCACGAAGAACGCCAGGAAAATCGCTCGGAATTTCAACGGGATTATGACCGCCTTATCTTTTCCGCGCCTTTTCGCAGGTTACAGAACAAAACACAGGTATTTCCCCTGCCGGGTAGCGTCTTTGTACACAACCGGCTCACACATAGTCTCGAAGTGGCTAGCGTAGGCCGTTCTTTAGGCGACGATGTCGCCAAAGCTATCCTGGAACGTCAACCTGAACTTGAGGACTCTTTCCTGCCGGAGATTGGTTCAATCGTATCCGCCGCTTGTCTGGCGCACGATTTGGGGAACCCACCCTTCGGACATTCCGGAGAACGGGCTATATCCACCTTCTTCTCCGAAGGAAAAGGGCTGCGCCTGAAAGAAAAACAACCCAATGGAGATCAAATTTCTGCGATGGAATGGGAAGATTTGACACATTTCGAAGGAAATGCAAATGCATTCCGTCTCTTGACTCATCGGTTTGAGGGACGTCGGAACGGTGGATTTGTCCTGACATATACTACATTGGCTTCTATCGTAAAATATCCCTTTTCATCGAGCCTTGCCGGAACAAAGTCCAAATTCGGTTTCTTCGTCAGCGAAGAAGACAGTTTCCGGAAAATAGCAACAGAGTTGGGATTGACTTTACTGAACGAACATCCCTTAAAATATGCCCGTCACCCCTTAGTCTATCTGGTCGAAGCCGCAGATGATATTTGTTATCAGATGATGGACATTGAAGATGCCCATAAACTGAAGATTCTCACTACGGAAGAGACGAAAGAACTATTAATGTCTTATTTTGATGACAAGCGGCAGGGACATATCCGGAATACTTTTCAGATTGTCAATGATACAAACGAGCAAATCGCCTATCTGCGCTCTTCCGTAATCGGATTATTGATTCGTGAATGTACCCGCATATTCCTGGAACATGAACAAGAAATATTATCAGGCACTTTCGAAGGGGCACTTATCAAACACATCGCCGAACGTCCGGCAGAAGCATACCGACACTGTGCCCAGGTATCTTTAAAGAAGATTTACCGCTCACGGGACGTACTGGACATCGAACTGGCCGGCTTCCGTGTCATCAGCACGCTGCTCGAATTAATGGTGGATGCCGTAACCTCACCCGAAAAGGCTTACTCCAAGCTTCTGATTGACCGTGTATCCAGCCAGTATAATATACAAGCGCCTGCACTCTATGAAAGAATACAGGCGGTACTTGATTATATTTCGGGAATGACCGATGTCTTTGCCCTCGATTTATATCGCAAAATTAACGGCAACAGTCTGCCTGCGGTGTAACCACTTTAGGAGTAAACGCTTCATCATCCTCACAAGGCATTTTCAGCGCATCCGGATGGCTTTCTATAAACGTCTGGATGTGCCGGATCCGTTTATCTTCCAGGATTTCATCCACAGCAATCAGGATTCCGGTTTCTTCCACATCACCGAATTCATAGTTGATAGCCGTTCCGAACATCCGCATGGTAGGACTCAGGCTCATATAAGCATTCACCAACGGCGGAATGTTATAGCCCAATTTGCGAATCTCACAATTCAATATTTTATAATCTTCCTTAAAGGTATCTTTGCAGAATAAAGCACGAAGTTCCTCTTCTGAAGTCTCCGGTATCAACGGGTCCAACGGGGTGACAAGCGTATCCTTATCATAGAAGTGTTTTTTGAGGAAATAAAGAATCATATCACGACCGCGGCGATGGTAACTGGGATACATGGTCACTTTTCCAAAGAAATATTTCACGTTCGGCATTACGACCGTCAATGCGCCCAATCCGTCCCACAGATTATCCAAGGCAAACAATCCTTTGCTTCCGGCACGGGTAGACTGATATTCAAGCGTAACGAACGAACGTCCCAGCTCAATCGTCTGTGGCAAATACTCTTTGATAAAAGGGTCTGAAAAATGAAACATGTGGGAAGTAGCCAGAATCGGAGCCCCTTTTTCATCAAAACAAACATCCGTTCCAAGCAAATACCGATAACCGCCCAAGATTTCTTCCGCTTCCGGATTCCACACAATCAGTTGTTTGTATGGATGCTCCATTGTGTCGTATTCGTCTATATCCATCGACATGCCCGTTCCACCACCAGCAGCACGGAAAGCAATTTCACGCAAACGACCAATCTCTTTCATCACGTTGGGAGCATTCTGGTGAGTAATAATATAAATCTGATTATTACTCTTATTCGTCATTCGTAAGCGCCTGTCTTCCGTCAACTCGGCTTTCAGCAGTTCCTTGCTTATCGGTTTGATAATCTCTTCCATATTTCTTGTTATAGTTGTTCTATCAGTTACAGTTTATATACAATATCCTTTACGTATTCGGCCCATTGAGCCGGAGTTTTCGATTTATCGAACGTCTGCCAGGGTATTGGCTTGCCAAAAGTGACAGTAAAAGTTTTGTGGCGGTTCTTAAACATTTCATCCGCAAGATACAACATAGCGATGTTAAACTTAATACCCAGTGTCTTACAGACATTTGCCAGATTGTAGAAGAAATCAGAATTTCTGCCCCCAAAATGTACAGGTATCACATCACGTTCTGCTTGTATGCTTTTCACAACAAATGTTTTTTTCCATTCCAAGTCACGGATTACTCCGTTCTGACGGCGCGAACATAACCCGGCAGGAAACATGATAAGCTGGTCGTCAGACTTAAATCCGGCTTCCACCATTCTTGGGAAATCTTTCGCCTGTTTACCGGTTTTATTGATAGGGATACAAAGCGGAGCCAATCCGCGCAGGTTCATCAGCAAGTCATTCACCAGGTATTTCACTTTTCCGTCATAATGACGTCCCAGCACATAACCGAGTGCGACACCATCCTGCCCCCCTAACGGATGATTGGAAACAAAGGTGTACAAACCGTCTTTGGGAAGGTTCTCGATACCCTTCACATCTACTTTTGCATCCAGAAAATCCATACATGCCTCCAGGAAGTCCACCCCTAATTTATCTTTCGACTCATTCAAAAACACATTAAGCTCATCCTGATGAACAATTTTCTTCAGATAAGAAACCACAAACTTAGGGATGTACTTATATTGCTTCGGAGCTTTCGTCCGAAGTATCTTATCGACATCGATTAAAAATAAAGAGTCATCAGTCATTCTTTTCAAATAAAAATGATGCCACAAAATTAACGGTTCTTTTTTATTAATTGCAATAAATCAGTAGAAAATGCAGGATTTAAGTTCAGAAGGCGAAAAAATACCACCTAAAAACTATCAAATAACACCTAAAAACTATCCGCGGATAGTTTTCGGGTGAAATTTAGTCGGATTCTCCCCCGTCAGGTTTTCAAAAATCCCGTAAACTTGTAACATCGAAATTAACGAACGAATATTCACAATTTAAAAGCAACGCATATGAAAAGTTTAAGCTTCAGAAAAGATTTAGTAGGAGTACAAGATGAGTTACTTCGCTTCGCTTATAAACTGACAACCGACCGCGAAGAAGCAAATGACTTGTTGCAGGAAACATCATTGAAAGCATTGGATAATGAAGACAAATACATGCCCGATACGAATTTTAAAGGATGGATGTACACCATCATGCGCAATATATTCATCAACAACTACCGTAAAGTGGTTCGCGACCAGACTTTTATTGACCAAACCGACAACTTATATCATCTGAACCTGCCGCAAGATGCAAGTTCGGAGAGTACAGAAAGAGCGTACGACCTGAAAGAGATGCACCGGGTGGTGAACAAACTCCCCAAAGAATACAGGATTCCGTTTGCCATGCACGTTTCAGGATTCAAATATCGTGAGATTGCGGAAAAGCTGAATCTCCCGCTAGGTACAGTGAAAAGCCGCATTTTCTTCACACGCCAGAAATTGCAGGAAGAATTGAAAGACTTCCGCTAAGCCGACCTTAACTATATAACTTTTGATTCCAGATTAAATATTTAAATGTAATTTTTTAGTTGTGTCAATGATTCAAAGGCAGAAGAGTTCAATACCTTCTGCCTTTTTTTTCATTAGCATAAACAGTTTGTCTGACACCCGGGTGTCAGGCATAACAACACCCGGGTATCAAGCATGCTGAGACCCGGGTGTCAGCACCTATAAGACCCGGGTGTCAGACAAGCCATCCTTGCATAAGAAATAAATCGGGTATGCAGCGCAACAAAAAACGGTTATAGACAAATAAAAGTTATTTTGACTACCATCCTTCCTGATTCCCCACGAATAAGGGCTTTGAAAAGCCCATTCATTTTCAAGCAAATAACCATTTAACAATCGGTTGAAAACTTATCTAAAAGTTTTCCATGGAAAATTGTGGGGAATTGTGGGGAATTTCATACTTTTACGGTCTCTTATTATAATAAGGTAATGATACGTTTTTTAGGTAATATTGAAGCCAAGGCGGACACCAAAGGAAGGGTGTTCATACCCGCCATCTTCAGGAAGCAATTGCAAGCTGCTTCTGAGGAGAGGCTCATTATGCGTAAAGACGTGTTTCAGGACTGTCTGACTCTGTACCCCGAGAGCGTGTGGAACGAGGAGTTGAACGAGCTTCGAAGCAGGCTCAACAAATGGAACAGCAAGCATCAACTCATTTTCAGGCAGTTTGTGAGCGACGTTGAGGTGGTGACACCCGACAATAACGGTCGCATATTAATCCCGAAACGATATTTGCAGATTTGCAGCATCCACGGGGATATACGCTTTATCGGCATCGACAATAAAATAGAGATTTGGTCGAAGGAGCGGGCAGAACAGCCGTTTATGTCACCCGAAGAGTTCGGAGCGGCATTAGAAGAAATTATGAACGATGAAAATAGACAAGATGGAGAAAGATGAATTGACATATCATGTACCTGTACTGCTAAAGGAAAGCGTTGACGGGATGAATATCCGGCCGGATGGAACGTATGTAGACGTTACTTTCGGGGGGGCGGGACATTCACGCGAGATTCTTTCACGGCTCGGCGAGGGCGGACGGCTCCTGGGATTCGACCAGGACGAGGATGCCGAACGGAACATTGTCAACGACCCCCATTTTATCTTTGTACGCAGCAATTTCCGCTACCTCTACAATTTCCTACGTTATCACGACATCGAACAGGTGGATGCAATCCTGGCCGACCTCGGCGTATCTTCCCACCACTTCGATGACAGCGAACGCGGTTTCTCTTTCCGTTTCGACGGAGATTTGGATATGCGTATGAACAAACGTGCGGGACTTACGGCGGCAGACATCGTGAACACTTACGAAGAAGAGCGTCTTGCAAACGTTCTCTATCTGTATGGAGAGCTAAAAAACAGCCGTAAGCTGGCTTCTGTCATCGTCAAAGCCAGGAGCGGACAGACTATCCGCACTATCGGAGAGTTCCTGGAAATCATCAAACCGCTTTTCGGCCGCGAACGGGAAAAGAAAGAGCTTGCAAAAGTATTCCAGGCACTAAGAATTGAAGTAAACCAGGAGATGGAAGCTCTGAAGGAGATGCTATTGGCCGCAACCGAAGCGTTAAAGCCGGGTGGCAGACTGGTAGTTATCACCTATCACTCACTGGAAGACCGCATGGTGAAGAATATCATGAAAACAGGAAACGTGGAAGGTAAAGCCGAAACGGATTTCTTTGGAAATCTACAGACGCCATTCCGCCTCGTCAATAATAAGGTGATTGTGCCCGACCAGGCAGAAATAGAAAGGAATCCACGGTCGAGAAGCGCTAAATTACGTATTGCAGAAAAGAAATAAGAAAAAATGGAAGAAGAAGTAGTAAACAAGAAAGCAGAAGAGGGCAAGAAGAAAAAACGTACCTCACTGAAAAGTATTCTGGGTGGAGACATTCTGGCTACCGACTTTTTCCGTCGTCAGACGAAGTTGCTGGTACTGATTATGGTATTCATCATCTTCTATATCCACAACCGCTATGCCAGTCAGCAACAGCAGATTGAGATAGACAAGTTGAAGCAAGAACTGATAGATATTAAATATGATGCGCTGACACGCAGTTCGGAACTGATGGAAAAGAGCCGCCAGTCACGCATTGAAGATTATATCTCGAGTAAGGAAAGTGATTTGCAGACATCCACAAATCCCCCTTACCTTATTAAATAAGTGGAGAGTTGAGAATTGAGAGTTGAGAGTTTTTAAAAGACAAATACTGTGGCAGTTAATAAAAAGAATATAATGACCCGTTACTTCTTCGTCCTTCTTTTGATGGCGTTGATAGGCGTGGCAATTGTCGTAAAGGCAGGCATCACCATGTTTGCCGAACGTCAATACTGGCAGGACGTAGCCGACCGTTTCGTAAAAGAAAACGTGACAGTGAAACCCAACCGCGGAAACATTATATCTTCCGACGGCAAACTAATGGCCAGTTCTCTACCCGAATACAGGATATATATGGACTTTATGTCCGGTGAAAAGGATGAAAAACGCAGAAAGAAGGACCAGGCACGCCGGGACTCCATCCTTACTGCCAACATGGATTCAATCTGCATCGGACTGAACAAAATATTTCCGGATAAGAGCGTGGCTCAATTCAAGGCGCACTTGAAAAAAGGACGCCAGGCTAAGAGCCGTAATTATCTGATTTATCCGAAACGTATCTCTTATATACAATATAAAGAGGTAAAAAGATTGCCTGTTTTCTGCCTGAACCGCTACAAAGGGGGATTCAAGGAACTGGCTTATAATCAGCGGAAAAAACCTTTCGGATCATTGGCAGCCCGTACACTGGGCGATGTATATGCCGACACTGCGAAAGGGGCTAGAAATGGTATCGAGCTTGCTTTTGATACAATCCTGAAGGGACGGGACGGATTGACGCACCGCCAAAAGGTGATGAACAAATATCTGAATATCGTAGATGTGCCGCCGGTTGACGGTTGCGACCTCATTTCGACTATTGACGTAGGTATGCAGGATATTTGCGAGAAAGCATTGGTAGACAAACTGAAAGAGCTGAATGCCAGCGTAGGGGTAGTCGTACTGATGGAAGTTGCTACCGGAGAGGTGAAAGCCATCGTTAATATGATGCAGGGCAAAGACGGCGAGTATTACGAAATGCGTAATAATGCCATCAGTGACATGCTCGAGCCGGGGTCAACTTTCAAGACAGCCTCTATCATGGTAGCCCTTGAAGACGGGAAAATCACCCCCGATTATGTAGTGGATACCGGCAACGGACAAATGCCGATGCACGGCCGTGTGATGAAAGACCACAACTGGCATCGCGGGGGATACGGAAAATTAACGGTTACCGAGATTTTGGGAGTTTCTTCCAATGTCGGTACATCTTATATTATAGACCATTTCTACGGCAGCAATCCGCAGAAGTTCATTGACGGATTGAGACGAATGAGTATCGACCAGCCGCTTCACCTGCAAATTGCGGGAGAAGGTAAGCCGAATATTCGTGGCCCGAAAGAAAGAAGTTATTTCTCCAAAACGGCACTCCCGTGGATGAGTATCGGTTATGAAACGCAAGTTCCGCCGATAAATATTCTCACGTTCTACAATGGAATAGCGAACAATGGCGTTACAGTACGTCCGAAGTTCGTAAAGGCTGCGGTGAAAGACGGAGAAATAGTGAAAGAATATCCGACAGAGGTTATCAATCCGAAGATTTGTTCGGACAAGACTTTGGCACAAATCCGTGAGATACTGCGTAAAGTAGTAGGCGAAGGGTTGGCCAAGCCTGCGGGAAGCAAGCAGTTCCATGTTTCAGGCAAAACGGGAACGGCACAGATTTCACAGGGAGCCGCCGGATATAAAACGGGAAGGACGAACTATCTTGTAAGTTTCTGCGGGTATTTCCCGTCGGAAGCGCCTAAATATAGTATGATTGTTTCCATTCAGAAACCGGGTTTGCCGGCGTCGGGTGGTTTGATGGCAGGTAGCGTATTCAGCAAGATTGCCGAAAGGGTGTATGCCAAAGACCTGCGTTTGCCGCTTGCGAATGCGGTTGATACGAACTCCGTAGTCATTCCGAACGTAAAGGCCGGAGAAATGAGGGAAGCGCAACGGGTATTGGAAGAGTTGAATATTCAGGTACAAGGCAAGATAGCCGACACAGGAAAGGAAGTGTGGGGAAATACCCATTCGGCACCTCAGGCGGTGGTTCTTGAAAGCCGGAGCAATATGCAGAATTTCGTGCCGAGTGTCATAGGCATGGGGGCGAAAGATGCCGTGTACCTACTGGAAAGCAAGGGATTAAAAGTCCACCTGGTTGGAGTAGGCAAGGTGAAAAGCCAGTCGATAGCCAACGGAACGATCGTAAAGAAGGGGCAGACGATTACCCTTTCGATGCATTAAAAGTAAAAATGAAGTATTAAAAAAGAGACTATGTTACTAAGCAAGTTACTGAAAGCAATTCAGCCGGAACAGATAGCCGGAAATTCAGACATAGAAATCACCGGAATCAACATTGATTCCCGTTTGGTAGAAACCGGACAATTGTTCATGGCTATGCGCGGCACGCAAGCCGACGGTCATGCCTATATACCTGCTGCCATTAATAAAGGAGCTATCGCTATCCTCTGCGAGGATATGCCGGAAGAACCTGTGGCGGGAATCACTTATATACAAGTAAAGGACAGCGAAGATGCGGTAGGCAAGATTGCCACTACATTCTATGATGACCCGACTTCCAAACTGGAACTGGTCGGCGTCACAGGAACGAATGGCAAGACAACCATTGCTACCTTATTATATGATACTTTCCGCTATTTCGGATATAAGGTGGGGCTTATCTCTACCGTTTGCAACTATATTGACAATGAGCCTATTCCGACAGAGCATACTACGCCCGACCCTATCACACTGAATCGCTTGTTAGGACGAATGGCGGACGAAGGATGCAAATATGCGTTTATGGAAGTTAGCTCTCATTCCATTGCACAGAAGCGTATCAGTGGATTGAAGTTTGCAGGCGGCATCTTCACCAATCTTACACGCGACCATCTTGACTATCATAAAACAGTGGAGAACTATCTGAAAGCTAAGAAAAAGTTCTTTGACGACATGCCGAAGAATGCGTTCAGCCTTACTAATCTCGATGATAAGAATGGATTGGTAATGACGCAGAATACTCGCTCTACGGTTTATACGTATTCATTGAGAAGTCTTAGTGATTTCAAAGGCCGGGTATTGGAATCTCATTTCGAAGGAATGTTGCTTGATTTCAACAATCACGAACTGGCTGTTCAGTTTATCGGTAAGTTCAACGCTTCCAATTTATTGGCTGTGTTCGGAGCGGCGGTTCTGCTGGGTAAGAAGGAAGAAGAAGTACTTGTCGCCCTTAGCACACTTCATCCGGTGGCAGGGCGTTTCGACGCTGTCCGTTCACCGAAGGGTGTTACGGCGATTGTGGATTATGCACATACGCCGGACGCGCTTATCAATGTGCTGAATGCCATACACGGAGTACTCGAAGGAAAAGGAAAGGTTATCACTGTGGTAGGTGCAGGCGGCAACCGTGATAAGGGTAAACGCCCTATCATGGCGAAAGAAGCTGCCAGAGCCAGCGACCGTGTCATCATCACTTCGGATAATCCCCGTTTTGAAGAGCCGCAGGATATTATCAATGATATGCTGGCAGGACTCGACGCCGAGGATATGAAGAAAACACTAAGCATTGCCGACCGTAAGGAAGCAATCCGCACGGCTTGCATGTTGGCAGAAAAAGGAGACGTAATACTCGTTGCCGGAAAAGGACACGAGAATTACCAGGAGATAAAAGGAGTGAAACATCACTTCGACGACAAGGAAGTACTCAAAGAGGTATTCCAATAACGTCGTCTGCATAGTAAATTGTAAATAGTAAATTGTAAAATAGTAAATTTCATCATGCTATATTATCTGTTCGAATGGCTGCATAAGCTCAATTTTCCCGGAGCGGGAATGTTTGGTTACACCTCATTCCGTGCTTTAATGGCTGTTATCCTCGCGCTACTTATTTCAAGTATCTGGGGAGATAAATTTATCAACCTGCTAAAGAGGAAGCAAATCACGGAAACACAGCGTGATGCCAAAATAGACCCGTTCGGAGTCAACAAGATAGGTGTGCCAAGCATGGGTGGTGTTATTATTATTGTAGCCATTCTCATTCCATGTCTGTTACTGGGCAAGCTGAGCAACATATATATGATATTGATGTTGATAACCACCGTATGGCTGGGCTCACTCGGGTTCGCTGACGACTATATCAAAATCTTCAAGAAAGATAAGGAAGGATTGCATGGCAAATTCAAGATTATCGGACAGGTCGGTTTAGGCTTAATCGTCGGACTTACTCTATATTTAAGCCCGGACGTGGTAATCCGCGAGAACATCGAAGTGCATACTCCGGGACAGGAAATGGAAGTGATACATGGAACGAATGACTTGAAATCGACTCAAACCACCATTCCTTTCTTCAAGAGTAACAACCTCGACTATGCCGATTTGGTTTCTTTCATGGGCGAACACGCTCAGGCAGCCGGTTGGGTATTGTTTGTTATTATCACAATCATCGTAGTTGCCGCCGTATCAAACGGCGCCAACCTGAACGACGGCATGGACGGAATGGCCGCGGGAAACTCCGCCATTATCGGTGCCACACTAGGTATATTGGCCTATGTGTCGTCGCACATCGAATTTGCAAGTTATCTGAATATCATGTATATCCCGGGCTCGGAAGAACTGGTAATCTATATCTGTGCCTTTATCGGTGCCATGATTGGCTTCCTGTGGTACAACGCTTACCCGGCGCAAGTATTCATGGGTGACACTGGTAGCCTGACAATCGGCGGTATCATCGCCGTATTTGCCATTATCATCCACAAAGAGTTACTGATACCGATTCTTTGCGGTGTATTCCTCGTAGAAAACCTGTCGGTTATCCTGCAACGGGCTTATTATAAGGCAGGAAAGCGGAAAGGAGTGAAACAACGGCTGTTCAAACGGACACCGATTCACGACCACTTCCGTACTTCTATGAGTCTGATAGAACCGGGCTGCACAGTGAAGTTCACCAAACCCGACCAACTGTTCCACGAATCAAAAATTACCATCCGCTTCTGGATTGTAACTATTGTGTTGGCAGCTATAACAATTATAACGCTAAAAATAAGATAGGATTGAGGCACGGATTACACGGATAACGCGGTTTTAGCTGCGTAATCTCTTAAAACCGTGAAATCCGCGTAATCCGTGCCTAATTAAAATATAGAGAGTATTAACCCGATTATTAACTTTTAAAGGATGTGCACAACTAATAAAGCAATTCAGCATATTGGAAACAAGAGCACATTATTGTAGATGAAAAGAATAGTAATTTTAGGAGCTGGCGAAAGCGGCGCAGGTGCAGCCGTACTCGCCAAAGTCAAAGGATTTGAGACATTTGTTTCGGATATGTCCGCCATCAAGGACAAGTATAAGGAACTTCTTGACAGCCACAACATTGCCTGGGAAGAAGGACACCACACCGAAGAACTCATTCTGAATGCCGACGAGGTCATCAAAAGCCCCGGTATCCCGAATGACGCCCCACTCATCCTTAAACTGAAAGCTCAAGGCACTCCGGTTATATCAGAGATTGAGTTTGCCGGACGCTATACGGATGCCAAAATGATTTGTATCACCGGTTCCAACGGGAAGACGACTACGACTTCCTTGATTTACCATATTTTCAAGAGTGCAGACCTGAATGTAGGTTTGGCAGGCAATATCGGCAAGAGCCTGGCTTTACAGGTAGCCGAAGAACATCATGACTATTATATTATCGAACTGAGTTCTTTCCAGTTGGATAATATGTATAATTTCCGTGCGAACATCGCCGTATTGATGAACATCACTCCCGACCACCTCGACCGTTACGACCACTGTATGCAGAATTATATCGACGCCAAATTCCGCATCACTCAAAATCAAACACCGGACGATGCCTTTATTTTCTGGAATGATGACCCGATTATCAAACACGAGCTCGCAAAGCACGGTCTGAAAGCACACCTGTATCCTTTCGCCGCAGTGAAAGAGGATGGAGCCATCGCCTACGTTGAAGACCATGAAGTGAAAATCAACGAACCGATTGCCTTCAACATGGAACAGGAAGAACTGGCTTTGACAGGACAACATAACTTATACAACTCTCTGGCAGCCGGCATCTCAGCCAACCTGGCAGGTATCGCCAAAGAGAATATCCGCAAAGCCCTCTCCGACTTCAAAGGGGTAGAGCACCGCCTGGAAAAAGTGGCGCGTGTCCGCGGAATTGATTTTATCAACGACTCGAAAGCCACGAACGTCAACTCCTGCTGGTATGCCCTGCAAAGCATGACTACCAAAACGGTCCTGATTCTTGGCGGGAAAGATAAAGGAAACGATTATACGGAAATTGAAGACCTGGTACGTGAGAAATGTTCGGCTCTCGTATATATGGGACTGCACAACGAGAAACTTCACGAGTTCTTCGACCGTCTCGGCCTGCCCGTGGCAGACGTGCAAACCGGAATGAAGGATGCCGTAGAAGCAGCCTACAAACTGGCGAAGAAAGGTGAAACCGTATTATTAAGCCCTTGCTGCGCTTCTTTCGACCTCTTCAAGAGCTACGAAGACCGCGGCGACCAGTTCAAGCAATGCGTGAGAGAACTTTAGATAACGTTTAACGGATAAGTAATTAGAGAGTAACGAAGTGGATTTATTAAAGAACATATTCAAAGGCGACAAGGTAATCTGGATTATCTTCCTCTGTCTCTGCCTCATCTCGATTGTCGAGGTGTTCTCGGCAGCATCGACGCTGACTTACAAAAGCGGCGACCATTGGGGACCGATTACGCAACACTCTATCATTCTTATGGTAGGTGCCGTAGTAGTGGTATTTCTGCACAACGTACCCTACAAATGGTTTCAGGTATTTCCAGTCTTCCTGTACCCGATTTCCCTGGTGCTACTGGCATTCGTCACATTGATGGGTATCATCACAGGCGACCGTGTCAACGGAGCCGCCCGCTGGATGACCTTTATGGGGTTGCAATTTCAGCCTTCGGAACTGGCAAAGATGGCTGTTATTATTGCCGTCTCCTTCATCCTGTCCAAGCGGCAGGACGAATATGGAGCCAATCCGAGCGCCTTTAAATATATCATGATTCTCACCGGACTCGTCTTTCTGCTTATCGCACCGGAGAACCTTTCGACAGCCATGCTGCTATTCGGCGTGGTATGTATGATGATGTTCATCGGACGGGTATCTTCCAAAAAACTGTTCGGAATGTTGGGAATCATGGCACTCCTGGGTGGAGTAGCCGTAGGCATATTAATGGCTATCCCCGCAAAGACACTACATAGCACTCCCGGCCTTCACCGCTTCGAGACTTGGCAAAACCGTGTTTCCGGTTTCTTCGAGAAAGAAGAAGTGCCTGCCGCCAAATTCGATATTGATAAAGACGCACAGATAGCTCATGCCCGTATCGCCATTGCCACCAGCAATGTAGTCGGCAAAGGCCCGGGAAACTCCGTACAACGCGACTTCCTGAGCCAGGCATTCTCCGATTTCATTTTCGCCATTATCATCGAGGAACTAGGGTTGATAGGAGGGATATTCGTTGTATTCTTCTATTTATGCCTGCTGTATCGAGCGGGAAAAATCGCCCAGAAGTGCGAACGCACTTTCCCCGCTTTCCTGGTCATGGGCATTGCGTTATTATTAGTATCGCAAGCGATATTGAATATGATGGTAGCAGTCGGATTATTCCCTGTCACAGGACAACCGCTGCCATTAGTCAGCAAGGGAGGAACAAGTACATTAATCAACTGCGCTTATATCGGTATGATATTAAGTGTAAGCCGATATACCGCTCATCTGGAAGAACAGAAAGAGCATGACGCACAGCTTCAGTTGCAGATAGCAACAGATGCAGCAGCCAATTCCGAAGCACAAACTGCCGCCGAACCGACCGCGCAGATTCTGAACAGCGATGCCAAGTTCGAAGACGAGAACGATATAAACAAGAACAGTTAACGGACGAAGGTGCATCGGAAAGGGTGAACAACGGATAGAAAGAAAGGATTATGATGGAAAAAGAACTTAGAATTATTATTAGCGGTGGGGGCACAGGAGGACATATCTTTCCTGCTGTCTCCATTGCGAACGCTATAATGGAACTGCGTCCCGACGCAAAAATACTCTTTGTAGGGGCAGAAGGACGTATGGAGATGCAACGGGTTCCCGATGCAGGCTATCAGATTATCGGTCTGCCGATAGCCGGCTTCGACCGTAAGCATTTATGGAAAAACGTATCGGTAGTAATCAAACTGATACGCAGCCAGTGGAAAGCCCGGAAAGTTATCAAGAACTTCCGCCCGCAAGTGGCGGTAGGTGTAGGCGGTTACGCCAGTGGGCCGACCTTAAAGACTGCCGGAATGATGGGCGTCCCTACTCTGATACAGGAGCAAAACTCATATGCCGGAGTAACCAATAAACTACTGGCACAGAAAGCAAAAGCTATTTGCGTAGCTTATGATGGAATGGAAAAGTTCTTCCCTGCGGATAAAATCATTATGACAGGCAATCCGGTGCGACAGAATCTGACTAAAGAGATGCCGTCCAAGGAAGACGCATTGCGTTCATTCAATCTGCAACCGAATAAAAAAACAATCCTCATCGTAGGCGGTAGCTTGGGAGCACGCACCATTAACAATACGCTGACAGCCGGACTAACGACTATCAAAGAGAACAGTGACGTGCAGTTCATCTGGCAAACAGGAAAATACTATTATCCGCAAGTGACCGAAGCCGTGAAAGCGGCAGGAGAACTCCCGAACCTGTACGTGACGGATTTCATCAAAGACATGGCAGCCGCTTATGCAGCCGCCGACCTCGTTATCTCCCGTGCAGGAGCAGGGTCAATCTCAGAGTTCTGCCTTTTGCATAAACCGGTCGTCCTGGTGCCTTCGCCCAATGTGGCGGAAGACCATCAGACTAAGAATGCGTTAGCACTGGTAAACAAACAGGCAGCCATCTACGTCAAAGACAGCGAAGCGGAAAGCATTTTGATGGATGTAGCCTTATCCACCGTTAACGACGAGCAGAAACTAAAAGAGCTAAGTGAAAATATCGCCAGGTTAGCCTTACCCGATTCAGCGAGAATCATCGCCCAAGAGGTAATAAAGCTGGCAGAAATAGATAAATAATAATAATTAGGCACGGATTACGCGGATTACACGGTTTAAGAATGATACACGAGAAATTGACAAAAGAAATTATAAATGCTTTTTATGAGGTACATAGCACATTAGGATTCGGATTCCTAGAGCAGGTCTATCAAAATGCACTTTATAAGGAACTCTTAAGAAGAGGACTCTTTTGCCAAACTCAAAAAGAGATGAAAGTATATTATAAAGGTGAAGTTGTTGGAAGGTATATTGCAGATATGATAGTAAATAATGAAATCATTCTTGAATTAAAAGCAGTAACAACTCTTCGTCCAGAACATGAATGGCAATTAGTAAATTATCTAAAAGCAACAGGAATAGAAGTTGGTTTATTACTAAATTTTGGTGTAACAGCAGAGATAAAACGTAAAATACTGACACATCATGAAACCGTGAAATCCGTGTAATCCGTGCCTAAAATAAAAAATAAAAAGAAATGAATATCGAAACAATAAAATCAGTCTACTTCGTTGGTGCCGGCGGCATCGGTATGAGTGCGCTTGTACGTTACTTCCTCTTCAAAGGAAAAGTAGTGGCAGGATACGACCGCACCCCTACTCCATTGACTGAAACACTAATCGCCGAAGGCGCACAAATACATTACGAAGAAAACGTCGGCCTGATTCCGGAAGCCTGTAAGGACAAGGAAAGCACCCTCGTCATATTCACTCCCGCCGTTCCGCAGGAACACGAAGAATTAGTCTATTTCCGCAACAACGGATTCGAAATACAGAAACGCGCCCAGGTATTGGGCACAATTACCCATTCGAGCAAAGGCCTGTGCGTAGCCGGTACTCATGGCAAGACCACCACTTCTATCATGACCGCCCATCTGTTCCACCAGTCACACGTAGAATGTACCGCTTTCCTCGGCGGAATCTCGAAGAACTACGGAACAAACCTGCTGCTTTCCCAGAAAAGCCCCTACACGGTTATCGAAGCCGACGAGTTCGACCGCTCCTTCCACTGGCTGTCGCCATTTATGTCCGTCATCACCTCGACAGACCCCGACCATCTCGACATCTATGGAACAGCGGAAGCCTATCTGGAAAGCTTCGAACATTACACCACCCTTATCCAACCGGGCGGTGCATTGATAATCCGCAAAGGCATCTCCCTGCAACCGAAAGTGCAGCCCGGCGTACGTGTCTACACCTATTCACGTGACGAAGGCGATTTCCACGCAGAGAACATCCGCATCGGCAACGGAGAGATATTCATCGACTTTGTAGCCCCGGACACCCGCATCAATGACATCCAACTGGGAGTCCCGGTAAGCATCAACATTGAGAATGGCGTAGCTGCCATGGCACTGGCGTACCTGAACGGAGTGACTGCCGAGGAGATTAAAAGAGGAATGGCCAGTTTCCGCGGAGTAGACCGCCGGTTCGATTTCAAAATCAAGAACGACCGCATTGTCTTCCTAAGCGACTACGCACACCACCCCTCTGAAATCAAACAGAGCGTACTGTCTATGCGTGAGCTTTACAAAGACAAGAAAATCACAGCCATCTTCCAGCCGCATCTTTACTCCCGTACGCGTGACTTCTATCAGGACTTTGCCGACAGCCTCTCGCTGCTCGATGAAGTAATCCTTGTAGACATCTACCCGGCACGCGAAGCACCGATTCCCGGCGTCACCAGTCAGTTAATCTATGACAATCTACGCCCCGGCATCGAAAAAAGTATGTGCAAAAAGGAAGATATACTGAACATTCTGAAAGATAAAAACATTGAAGTATTAATAACTTTGGGAGCCGGTGACATCGACAACTATGTCCCCGGGATTTGTAAAATCCTCGAAAACCGATAAAGCTTATGGTAAAGAGAATCCTTCTGTCCATCGTCATGCTGATGCTTATAGCCTACCTCGTCGTAGCTATCAGCGCCTTCAACCGCAAGCCTGCAGACCAGACCTGCCGTGACATGGAACTGGTTATCAAGGATACAGCTTACGCCGGCTTCATCACCAAGGACGAATTGAAAGGTATCCTTCAGCATAAAGGTATCTATCCCATCGGGAAAAAGATGGAGCGCATCTCCACCAAGTCGTTGGAACGGGAGTTAAGTAAGCATCCGTTGATTGATGAAGCAGAATGTTACAAGACTCCAAGCGGCAAAGTCTGCGTGGAGGTGACACAGCGTATTCCTATCCTGCGGGTGATGAGTGCCAACGGTGAGAATTACTATCTCGACAACAAAGGAACCGTCATGCCACCGGAGGCAAAATGTGTCGCACACCGGGTAATTGTCACCGGAAACGTAGAAAAGTCGTTTGCAATGAAGGATTTATATAAGTTTGGTGTATTTTTGCATAACAATAAGTTCTGGGATGCCCAGATAGAACAAATTCATGTGCTGTCCGACCGCAGTATCGAATTAGTGCCGCGTGTAGGCGACCACCTTATCTATCTGGGAAAACTGGAAAACTTTGAAAACAAACTGGCACGCCTGAAAGAATTCTATAAGAAAGGACTCAACCAGGTAGGCTGGAACAAGTATTCACGTATCAATCTTGAGTTCAGTAACCAAATTATCTGCACAAAGAGAGAGTGATGAGTAATAGATTATGAGTGATGAGTGACAAGTCTCTCTAAATAGTAAATTGTAAATAATTAAATTGTAAATAAAGAGATGGCAACAACAGAATTTATCGCCGCTATTGAACTTGGTTCATCGAAGATAACCGGTGTGGCCGGAAGAAAGAACAGTGACGGAAGTATGCAGGTATTGGCATATGCCCAGGAAGACTCTTCTACGTTCATCCGTAAGGGAGTAATCTTTAACCTGGACAAAACGGCACAAAGCCTTACTTCTATCATCAACAGACTGGAAGGTGAGTTGAAAAACTCAATTGCCAAAGTATATGTAGGCATCGGCGGACAGTCACTCCGCACAGTCCGCAACGTAGTAAGTCGCGACCTGGAAGATGAAGCCATCATATCGGAAGAGCTCGTAAGCGCTATCGGCGACGAGAATATCGCCATCCCGGTAGTCGATATGGATATACTGGACGTAGCGCCACAGGAATATAAGGTAGGCAATAACCTGCAAGCCAATCCCGTTGGACTGGTAGGAAGCCATATCGAAGGCCGTTTCCTCAATATCGTTGCCCGCGCTTCCGTACGGAAAAATCTGGAACACTGTTTCCAGCAGGCTAAAATCGACATTGCCGACCAACTGATTGCTCCACTCGTTACAGCCAACGCCGTACTGACAGAAAGCGAACGCCGTTCGGGTTGCGCACTCATCGACCTCGGCGCAGACACGACCACCATCTCTGTTTACAAGAACAACATTCTCCGCTTCCTGACCGTACTGCCGCTAGGTGGCAACAGCATCACGCGCGACATCACCACCCTGCAAATGGAGGAAGAAGAAGCGGAACGCCTGAAGAAAGCCTATGGTGACGTCCTCTACGAGGAAGACCCGGAACAAGAAGAAGCTACCTGCAAACTGGACGATGACAGTCGTACCCTCAAAGTAGCCGACCTCAACAATATCATCGAAGCCCGTGCCGAAGAAATCATCGCCAACGTATGGAACCAGGTACAGCTATCCGGATTTGATGATAAACTGCTGGCAGGAATCATCCTGACGGGAGGAACCGCCAACTTGAAGAATATCGAGGAAATGCTGCGCAAACGTAGTAAAGTAGAGAAAATACGGATTGCGAAACTTCCTCGCAACACAGTTCATGCCCCAAGCAATATCCTGAAAAAAGACGGTTCGCAGAACACACTGTTCGGACTTCTGTTTGAAGGAAACCAGAACTGCTGTCTGACAGAAACCGCTCCGCAACCTGCTCCCGCTCCGGCAACTTCCAAACCGGAACCGGCAGAAGTCCACAAAACGGTAGATATGTTTGAGGACGACCAGGAACTGAAAGAGCAAGCCCGCATCGCCCGGCTTAAAAAAGAGGAGGAAGAACGGGAAGCGAAGACAGCAGCCAAAGAAGCGGAAAAGCTTCGTAAGCAGAAGGAGAAGGAAGAGAAAGAAAGACGGAAAAGAGAAGCCGGCCCGAGCTGGATTCAGCGTAAGATTGACTCGCTGACGAAAGAAATCTTCTCCGACGACGATATGAAGTAAGTGATTAGTGTTTTAGTGATAAATAAAAATAGATAGGATATGGACGAGATAGTACAATTCGATTTCCCGACAGATTCACCGAAAATCATCAAAGTGATTGGTGTAGGTGGTGGTGGTGGTAACGCTGTAAACCACATGTACCGGGAAGGTATCCATGATGTAACGTTCGTTCTTTGCAACACGGACAACCAGGCGTTAGCCGAATCACCCGTCCCGGTGAAACTGCAACTGGGCCGTAGCATCACCCAAGGGCTTGGAGCCGGCAACCGTCCCGAACGGGCACGCGACGCCGCCGAAGAAAGTATAGAAGATATCAAAAGCCAACTGAATGACGGCACCAAGATGGTATTCATCACCGCCGGAATGGGAGGAGGAACCGGAACCGGAGCCGCCCCTGTCATTGCCCGCATTGCGAAGGAAATGGATATCCTGACTGTCGGTATCGTCACCATCCCCTTTATCTTCGAAGGAGAAAAGAAAATCATCCAGGCACTGGACGGTGTGGAACGCATCGCCCAGCACGTTGATGCCCTGCTGGTTATCAACAACGAACGCCTGCGCGAAATATATGCCGACCTTACCTTTATGAACGCCTTCGGCAAAGCCGATGATACCCTCTCGATTGCCGCCAAGAGCATTGCCGAGATTATCACCATGCGTGGTACGGTCAACCTGGACTTTGCCGACGTCAAGACCATCCTGAAAGATGGTGGCGTAGCCATCATGAGTACCGGATTCGGCGAAGGAGAAAACCGTGTCACCAAGGCCATAGACGATGCTCTCCATTCTCCATTGCTCAATAATAATGATATCTTCAACGCCAAGAAGGTTATGCTGAACGTATCTTTCTGCCCGTCGTCGGAACTGATGATGGAGGAAATGAACGAGATTCACGAGTTCATGAGCAAATTCCGCGAAGGTGTGGAAGTAATCTGGGGTGTTGCCATCGACAATTCTCTGGAATCAAGAGTAAAGATTACCGTACTGGCCACCGGATTCGGTGTGGAAGACGTTCCCGGAATGGATACTCTGCATGCCGCACGCAGTCAGGAAGAAGAAGAACGCCAGTTGCAACTGGAAGAAGAGAAAGAAAAGAACAAAGAGCGTATCCGCAAGGCATACGGCGAAAGTGCCAGCAACATCGGAAGCAAGAGTCTCCGCAAACGTCGCCATATCTATCTCTTCAACACGGAAGATTTGGACAACGACGACATCATCGCCATGGTAGAGGACTCTCCTACGTATATGCGTGACAAGACGACTCTGACTAAGATTCGCACGAAAGCGGCTCTTGAAGAGGAAGTAGCGACGGAAGAAGCGACAGACGATAACGGTGTCATCACTTTCTGATAACTCATAACATATAAACATATAAAGATATGGATTTATTCGAACAAGTCAGCGAAGACATTAAAACCGCAATGAAGGCAAAAGACAAAGTTGCCTTGGAAACTTTGAGAAATATAAAGAAGTTTTTCCTGGAAGCAAAGACTGCTCCGGGAGCTAATGATACATTGACGGATGATGCAGCTCTCAAAATCATTCAGAAATTAGTAAAACAAGGAAAAGATTCTGCTGAAATCTATATCGGACAGGGTCGTCAGGATTTGGCTGACGTGGAATTGGGTCAGGTAGCCGTTATGGAAAAATTCTTGCCTAAACAAATGTCTGCCGAAGAATTGGAAGCTGCATTGAAGGAAATCATCGCCGAGGTAGGTGCTACCAGCGGTAAGGATATGGGTAAAGTGATGGGAGTTGCTTCCAAGAAGTTGGCTGGCCTTGCAGAAGGACGTGCCATCTCCGCAAAAGTGAAAGAACTTTTGGGATAACTTTCCCACGACTCTACACAAAAAGTTTCATGCTGTTTTTATTGTCACTTGTCATTTTTTTAAGCCATTCTATTGGTAATCAGCAATCTTAGAGTGACAATAGACAGTGATAATAAGGTGATAATAGAAAGGTTACGTGCTTTCTATTGTCACCTTATTTTTTATCAAATAGTTTCAAGCCGGGAAACAAAGTGTTTAGAGCCGGGAAAAAGAAACTATCCTCAAGGATGGCGAACTTTAGCAGCCTTAGTCAAATAATTCCTTCAGTACTTCCAGTGATTTTAAAGCCGGGAAGTCCGGCAAATGCAAGCTATAATAATCATTTATAGTCGCCAGGCATCGGGTACGTTCCGCACGACTCAGGCCGAAAAGATGCATCGTCTCATAATTCATACGCATTAGTCGGCGAAGACGCCCCGCCTCATCGGGCTTGATATAAGATGAATGTAGTTGGGGACGAATCGAAGTGAAGCAAGCATTCAGCAAGTCGAAATAATCGCCGGTATGATAATCTTCGAGATTGGGATAAAGTCCCAGAAAGCGGGAAAGACGCATCAGGAAAACTAAATGGAAATTGGCAAAACCTTCGCTGCACTCATCCAGCCAGATAATAGAATGTTGCAAATAGGCAAACAAAGGACGGTTTTCAGCTTCTTCGCGGATAGCACGATAAAGGAACTCCGCGAGGAAAAGTGCCATCGCAGACTTGTACGGGTCATAAGGAATGGAAGAAAAAGGATAAAAAGATTTCGCTTCCTTCACACGATAGAGAGTCGTGTTCGGTCTGTAATCCGCTTCAAATTCAATAAAAGATAATGGCTGGAACAGGACGGACTTTACTGCCGCCTTTCGCGAACGAGGTACTGCTACAAGGAAAGAAGCCCTTCCGGACAATTCCGTGTACATATCTACAATGATGGACGTATCATTATATTTTAACGTATGTAGAACTATTCCTTTTGTTTTTTGCAACATAACAGACCACTTCATTATCAATCCGGAACAAAATTACAAAAAATACAAGGTAATCAGAGACTTTTCATAAGCATTAACAACCTAAAAAACAACTACTTTTGTTATTCACCCTGAATGAATTTATTCACCTTTTATCATGGAATCTATATCCTACCCCTAACATCAGATTATTAGGGTCTTTGAACTTGCTCAACTGGTATCCCACATGCAGAAACAAATGGCGCGTGACGTAAGTCTTGAGAGCCAGAATCTGATAGAAACCGTTCGTATCATCTCCACGGCATACCAAGTTTCGTCCAAGTCCGGCATTGATTGAGAAAATCGGCATCACCAGTTCCGCGCGAAGGGACAGCCCCACCGCAAATTGCTCGCGGAAAGGAGGACGATGGAACTTTATATCGTCCTGATAGCTTCCTTCCAGTTTATAATCCTTGATATTAGCGCTTTCGTCATACTGCGCATCCACAGAAAGTCCCGCTCGGAAATAGTTATTGAAATTATACATCGGAGCAAAATTGAGCCCCGCGATACCAAACGAACCGGGCACCAAACTCGGTACATTGTCTTTAACGAATCCCCTTTTGCGAGTCGCACCATATAACACCAAATCATAACTGACGTGCGGCTTTATGAACAATCGTTTGGGAACTATTCCCTCGAACGCACCATCCGTATCGCCAAAGGTGCGTACAATGCCTACTTTCCCACCGATAATATTGAGTCCCCCATTGGGATAATGAGTATTTCCATTGGAGAAATGCGTTAAGTCCACACCTGCCGCCAGTCTCCATTGCGGATGAAACTGCCAGTTCAGAAGAAGCCCCAAATTGATATATGCATTAATTTTAGAGCCGATAACCTCATTCTGCGGATTGTATTGTTCATCATATTTCTTCCAACCGAAAGAAGCTCCGAAATTCCACTCATAATCGAATGACAGACGGGACGAAAGTCGTACTATGGGTGCACCTTGAAAAGCATATACCGTCACCGGGTTTCCTAATTCGGCAGGGCAGTGAAAAGTATTATACGAAACTCCAATCCCCTGATAAGCATGAGGATACATTCTGCCCAAATTGGAATCTTTACTAAACTGGAAAGCATACTTCAGATGCAGGGAGAGCGATTGTTCGATGGTTTTCTGCTGCAAATTATCTCCTTCGAGAAAACTGTTTGTCGGAACAACATAGCCCGGACGAATGTCCAAACCTATCCTATGTTTCTCAACTATCTGCGCCTTCAATTTTCCGCCAACTGCCAGGAGCGACAGCAGGCAAATAATATACAGTAACCGTCCGGTATTCATATTTCCAGTCATTTTAGGTTTTCGCGTATTAGGTAATATTTTCCAGGAATTTTACTTTGTAACATGCCGGTTATGATTCGTTGTTTCCCCGTCTTGGGTTGAGTGGCATAGAGAGTATATTCCGTTTCAAACCATTCATAATCCATCTTCAGAATAATATGCTGAATAGAATTAGGTGGAATAGGAACTTCTACTTGTTCCGTGTTAGGAAAAGGCAATGTTTGCTGCATGGAAGTATATTGCGCCTGTTTGCCATTCATACCCAAACGCCCGTCTTCCAGACTTGGTATCTCTACTGTCAAATTATCTTTTCCCAGTAATTGAAAAGCTTCGGACCTATTACTTCCGAATGCCACTTCATAGCGAGCATTCTCGTATGGAAACCATACATGAGAATAAAAAATATCCGAACTGTTAGTTTGCACGAAATCCTTTAGTGTGTATGTTTCGCGTTTATAGGAATACGCATCCAAAGAGTAAGTGATACGATCGAACACATATCTGTCCGACGGTGAAATATCAACATAAATTTCTTGGTACTCATATTCATTGCCTACCATAATCATAAATTGGAAGTGAATGGAGCGGGCATTCTCGTCCACTGTAATCTTCAATTCTTTGGAATTACTGCGTTCTATGGTGAAACCTGTCAATTCTTCATCACACACAATTTTCCCCAATCCTTCCAGATATGGAACTTCTCCCGTTGTCGTCAGGTTGCCGTCCACATCATAGATTTTATATGGATAAGAGAAGTTATCACTATGAGTATAAATTAATAAATCCCAATTGGAAGACGCAAACCGGATTACCGCGACATCACCGTTCCCATCCAAAGTCAGTTCGGAATCGGAAGAGCGGAAATCGTCAACAAATACATCCCCGTTGCAACTATAAAATACCAATAGAATAAGAAGATATGCTGTTAAGTCTATGCACTTTTTCATGCCATTGTCCTTTTGTCGTTTTCGTTGGGGACAAAAGTAGTATATATTTTAAAACATAAGACTGCGCATTCAGTTAAAAATCTAATCCTGTGAGAGAAAATTCCCTAAATAAAATCCGATTAAATGACATCCAATCGAAAAATAGACTACTTTTAGAACAAAACTAAAACACACAGACTAATGAAGAAGCATATCTACATACTATTCATGTTTATTTTCCTGTTATTAGGATGCAATAGACAACCGTCCGACTCTGACAAACAGCTAGATGAAATTGAGAAAATCATTGAAGTGAATCCTGACAGTGCATCGAATATCCTAAAAAGTATACCATCGCCCGAAGAACTGGATAACAGAACGTATGCACGCTGGTGTATGCTATCCGGCAAAGTAACAGATAAAATATTCAATGACCTTTTACCTACTTATCAGTTTGAAAGGGCTTATGGCTGGTATTCGTCACACGGCACTCCCGATGAACAAGCGCAAATCTTAATTTATCTCGGTCGCTCCTATTTTGCAGAAGGAGATTATGATAAAGCAATGTCAATATACACCAATGCATTGGATATCGCAGAAAAACATAAACTCAATAATCTCACCGGATACACATATAATCATATAGGTGATTTGTATAGAGAAAAATTCATGTTCACAGAAGCTATCAAAAAATACGAGACTGCTGCCGAATGTTTCAAAAAAGAAAATAATACAGATAGTTATGCCTGTGCATTAAAAAACATAGGACGTGAATATGCATGCATAGACTCATTATCACGTGCTTTAGAAATACTGACTATCGCTGATTCCGTAGCAGCTAATACTAAAGATATAGAAGTTACCGCTTCAATAAATAATGCTTTAGGAAATATTTATGTAATGCGAGAAGAATATAATAAAGCCGAAAAGTACTTTCTTAAAGCATTATCGACGGGAAAAGAAAAAATGCCTGATTATGTAGCACTGATTGACTTATATACCACAACTGATTCTATAGATAAAGCTAAAGAACTATTATCTAAAATGCCACAAGATGATCCCCAATATACGTGTAGCATCAATTATTTATATTATCAAATCCATAATGCAGAGAGAAACTATAAAGAAGCGCTTGCCTACCTGGAAGAATATGTTGACATGGTAGATTCTATCGTATACGCTGACAACCAATCTAAGATATTAAACATAGAATCTAAATATAATCATTTAAAAATCAGCAAAGAAGTCGATAGATTAAAGATTAAACAACAAAGCTACATTATATTTTCAGTTATCTGCATTTCATGCTTATTATTGATAACGATAGTGTACTTATTATATCGAAAACAAGTAAAAGAGAAAATCCAAAGACAACGCGATGAATTAAACCGGATTAAAACAGATTTTCTCTATGTATCATTAGAATTGGAAGAGAGAAAAAAGTTATTAGACACATTTAAAGAAAAAGATGACAACTATAATAAGATAGAGGAAGAAATATCACTTTTAACTAGCAATTATAAGGAATTACAACATAAATCTCTAGAAAATTCACCGGTATTTAAAGAGTTGGTACGATTAGCCAAACAAAATAAGCCAAGAAATGATAAGCCATTAATAACAGATAAACAATGGAAACTCATTGCAGATGAAATAACATATATCTATCCAAATTTATCAAAATACATATATAGTTTATGCCCCAATTTACCAGAACAAGACTTTTTGTATTGCTGTTTATGTATGTGCGGATTTGACACTAACACAGAAGCGAAGTTACTAAATATTGCAAGCGATTCAGTAAGAAAAAAACGGCTTAGGCTTAGAGAAAAACTGAACATTGCATTGCTGAATGATAATGCTACATTATATGAGTACTTGATTGAAAATATGCACTAATACCTTCATTTTAGAAGGAAATAAACTACAGTTTAAGAAGCCGTCCACGCAAAAGTGCATAAACTACTGATTATCAACAGTCTTTTGTCCACACCGAAAAACGTCTTTTGCTTGTGCACCCCTTCATATCTCTATAACTTTGCAGAAAACAATTAAAGATATGAAAAGACTAAGTATTGTATTATTAATTGGCATTTCATTTATGACGATGGAAGCCAATACTCTATCAGAGCATAGAACTAAGCGGTTAGTTATCAAAATATGGCATCAGCATAGAGAAGTACCAGTTTCTATTCCTATAGAAGCTATCCTCGACGAAAACTCCATCGAAGTTCGTTTTTTAGAACATGTAGACAAGCAAGTCATCTTCCAAGTAAAAGATCAGCAAGGAAACATCATGTTCCAAGATGTGATAGTAACTCCTAATGAAGCAGAAGTTTATAAGATTGATTTGAAAGGCTACAAAGTTGGTCATTATGAGTTTTTTTACATAGAAGGAAACATGCCCCTCATAGGGGAATTCGAGATTGAACACTCAATCCATTAATAAGTAACACGCACCATTTAACAATATAATAATTAAAAGTATGAAAAAGTTTTTTTACCTACTATGCACGATTACAGGACTATCTGCCCTAAACTCCTGCTCGAATGATATTACAGAAGATGTCATATCTCAAAAGAAAATCAAACTTAACCAAAACGAAGTTTTAAGTATCTCTTACGATGAAACGAAAGATTTGGATGATAAGACTCTTTTCAATATGGTAAACTCTTTTGCCGAACTACAAGGCGGAAATGTGACAAGAAGCAATGTAGCTTCCTTTAAAATAGTAAAAGAAAGTTTCATTAATAAAGAAGGAGAGTTCAAAGAACAAGAACAAGCTACAAGAGCGATAAGCAATGACGATATCACGTCCAAAATCTGCGAGATCGAATTTAGCAATGGCTCTTCTATAGGCCGTGCTGTGGTTTCAGCAAATGCTAATTTTCCCGGCATCATTGCTTTTATTCCTCAATGTAGTAGCGAAACAATGCTAAAGCAAACAGGTGCTAGTGAATTATTGCATGCATCAAAAGCAAGTTATCTCTACAATACAATAAAAATGAAAGAACTCGTGGACTCTTTACGACTTCCGACACTTGAAAAAGTAAGTAAAGAACTAAAATTGCCTTTGGATGAGATTTCTTATGAAGCAATTAAAGATAATATAGTTATCACTGATGCAAAACCTATAACGAGGGCAACAGCTGTACAAATAGGAGATATAGAAATGCAAATACAGGAAACATCGATATATCCTCCTTTGGTAAAAACCAATTGGGGACAAGGATTTCCTTACAATGCAGAATTTGGTTATTTTAATGAATTACTTGATTGGGTCAGGACAGAAAAAGGAGGGAAAAATTTCACAACAGTTCCCGCAGGATGTGTGAACATTGCCATGGCTCAAATGATGACATATACCCATCGTCGTAGAATCCCACAAATTTCATTTCCTAATCCTGATGGACATGGTACGTTTATTCCGAATTGGGATCTGATGGCTCAAACTCCTAAGATCGATGATCCGGGAGCTAGTGAAAGGGGACGTAGTGATACAGAAGAGCTAATAATTGACCTTTATCGTGAAAACCATACAACTTCCAAAAAGGATTGGGATGGCGCTGTCATTGCAAGCGAAGTTACGGAAGAAAATATGCTAAGAACAATGAGTAAGTACTTTAATTATAAGCCAAAAGCCTCTTTCAATGGTGATATGGCATGGGCAGCATTACGTGCAAAGCGCCTAATTATGATGTTAACTTCCGATCACGCCTTCATCATCTCTGGCATGTTAATAACTGAAAAATCTATAGCTACCCGCCAATTAGTAAAGAGTAACGATGTTTATTGGCATGCTAATTTAGGGTGGGCAGATGAATGCACTGGCTACTATCAATTAGACAGTAATGCTAATACATATTTTGATGCCAAAGGCGTTCAACAATGGTGTTATAAAATGGATTACTTAAATAATATTTCCGTAAGATAAAAACAATATGCTAAAGAATAAATACTTTTTATACATACTTATCACCTCATTTCTGATTTTATCATGTACAGACACTGACATTGTCAGCAGCACTAATGATAGAGCAACGAAAAACGATAAGATAATTTTAACACCAGAAGAATTTGTCAGTATTGCATATGATAATCCTGATGAACTATCTGAAGAGGAAATAGGTAATCTTATTTCTGATTTTAGAAATAATATAGAAACTAAAAAAATAGCTACTACACGAAATTCAGAAATATCTCCAATATCAATCAAAAAGAAATATTATATCACCGAAAGCAATAATATCATTAAAAGTGTAGTTGCAACTCGCTCACCAATATCGGAAGAACTCACAGTACCTATATTTGATGTTGAATTGTCCAACTATGATGGTAGTAAAAGCTTAGCTGTCGTATGCGGTGACGAAAGAATGCCTGAGGTTCTTTTCTATACAGACAATTATTGCCCTGATACTAAAATAGATAATGGAACACGCTATTTATTAGAATTATCTAAAAAAAATATTCTTTCAGATATCCAACTAATAGAAAACATAAAATCTACAAAAAGAGATTCTACCCTTTATAAAATAGCTCAACAACTAAATATATCTATAAGAGAAATATCTTATCAAGACATTAAAGATCGAATTACAACAACCGATGCAATATCTACAAGAAATAATAATCCCGGGAATCCCGCCGGGGGTGTAGAAAGACCTAGTTCAGAAGTGGTAGCGTTCGTTAATCCCTTATCCAAAGTAGAATGGAAACAAAGCAATCCATACAATTTCAGTATGCCCGTAATGATGATTTTTGATGGAAAAAACAGCGAATATGAAGGACATATATCGGTAGGATGTGCCAATCTCGCAATAGGAATATTATTTAGTATAATAAAGCCTACTATGTATATAAAAGATAATCAAAGAGTAGATTGGGACTACGTAACTTCAGTTGATAATATTGTTAGCAACCCATGGAAACCTGAACAAGATTCACCACAAGACTTGATAGATATGATTTCTGGTTTATTATACAAAATATACGTAGACACAGATTCATACCCCACTCGAGAAAACAAAAAGTTGTACGATATTGACACAGATAGTGAATATACGAAAGACGTAATTACACAAACTGGAACTAAACCTCTTGATATGGTAAATTATTTAAGAATCATGACTAATTTTTCAGGAAATGAAAAGGAGAAATTCAATGGTAGTCTTGCCAAGCAATCTTTATTTGAAAGAAAGCCTGTTCTCTTGTGCGGCTCTGGACATAAAGTAGACAAAGATGGTAATATAATAGAAAAAGCTGGGGCACACGCTTGGCTAATTGATGGAGTTGTTATTACCAAAGACTCCCGAAGTGCTGTATACTGCCACTATTGGTCAGTAAACATTGGCTGGGGAATAGGTTCTAAGGCTTATTTCAGAACAAGTAATAATCTACAAGATTGTGATGTCATATTTCATACAGACAATGGTAACATCGCATATTATACCCAAGAAATGACCATGTTATATAATATAACGAAAAAATAATAGAGATATGAGATTTGCTATTTTTTTACTTATCGCATCATTATTCATATCCTTTTATGGCTGTTCTAAGGAAGAACCATACGAACCGGAAAAGAAATCGATTTCTATATGGGAAGGAGAAACGTCACATATTAGTATCGAAACTGACTTAACGCGCTACAATTGCACACTACAGTCTGATGATCAAGAAATTGCAACTGCAACTATTGACAAAATGGGTATCTGCATCATTACACACAAAAGTGGAAGTACTATGATACGGCTTCTAGATAATGATAAAATATTATGTGAAATATTCGTATATGTAAAATATTTCGGTAGTCCAGAAATTATAGATTGGGGGATTCCATTAAAAGAAGGCAATCCAGGGTATCCAGGGATAACAATAAAAGCAACAGACCTAAGAATCCCCCCGGAAATAGAGAAAGAGTTACGGGAAGAAAGTAAACCATTTATCAGCGCAATTTATACGTTCAATCAGAATACGAAAAAGTTCACAATAGAAACTTTTTCGGGAATATCTTATGAAGGATCATACGAATGGAACCTTACTTCTTTAACCTTAATGCATGACGGCAAAAAAGAAAAATATGGTTTCAAATTCGCTACTGGAATGTCACACGGATATATCATAGAAGCTGATAAAACAGAAAAATATCAGCAACGATATCCTGATGCCGGTATCACAGAAGTAAAGGTTAATCATGTTTGGAAGGATAATGGAATAATTCAATTAAGAGGACTTACATTTTAATTGATTTCAATAAAAAAAATAAAATGAAACTGTTACCATTAACATCTTGCATACTTGCAATCAACTATTCAAACAAAGACAAGGTAAATAGTGAGCATAAAATTAAGTAAATAAAAAGTATTATGAGAAAAAACATCTTTATATATATTATTTTGGCAGCATTGATATCTTCCTGCACAGAAGAAATGGATAGGTTAACTGAAGCAAATATAAAAAGCAGCCTCTATGATTTGTCAGAAAATGAGGCACTCACAATCGCCAAATCATTTCAAAAATCAGTTACAGCCAGTCCTGAAACAAGAGCGAACGGAGTAACTTTGGGTATAAAAAGCCAATATCGACTTAATGCTTCGGGACAAACAAGAACATTATCTGATGAGAACTCCCCCTTAATTTATGAGATAGAAATGAATGATGGTTTGGAAAATGGTAAAATCATTGTTTCTGGTGATAAAAGATTTCCAGAAGTATTAGCATATATGCCTTCATTCAATGATTCACTTTATAAAGTTGCCACAGGTCCAAATGTAATGGTACAAATGGCAAAAAATGCTTTACTTGATAAAATTCAGAACTACGCGACCACGTCGGCAACACGTTCTCGTCCGGTAGATTCTGTATCAGGAGAAGTCAGTGTTATGATTGTTCCATTTTGCAAAACAGATTGGGGGCAAAGCAGTCCATTTAATCAATTATTGCCAACAGCTTGGGTACAATATGCAGTAGGGGTGGGTAGTAGACCGGGAGCCGCATGGCACAATAATTATTTTACAGGCGAAGCCGTTGTTGCTATTACCCAAGCAATGGCATACTTACAACCTTACTTAGAAATAAATGGTACTTATATTAATTGGGAAGAATTAACGATGGAGAAAGATGTTACAAGACCTTATTATAACATGGCCGCAACATTATCCAAATACATATATGATACTATTGGGACATATCCTGTGTGGGGCAAATCTTACAACGATCAATGGCCACAGTCTACAATTGTGGATGCTGTTGTTGCAATGGAAACTCCAATAAATAAAGTATCTGATGCTTTAAATTCTTCTCAATATAAAATAATCGGTGATAGAGATCAAAAATGGAATCTGGATATAGTGAAAAAATCACTGCTTTCTTTCTATCCTGTTTTTGTCGGTGATCTAAATAGAGTTGCTTTTTTAATTGATGGTTATGCAATTAATGATGAGAATACGGTATATTTCCATTGCAACTTTGGCAGGGGGGACGAATTCAATGGCTACTATATGGTTTATGATGACGGAAGAGTCGATTTTGAACCCGGTGGTTATATCTATAGAGATACATATCTTAGAATAATCGCTAACATGAGAAATCGCTAGAGATACCTATAAAGCAATACTACTAAATAGTAAAAGTAAAAAAACGCTTTCAGCTTTCAGCCCTTCCTAAAAGCCCCTTTTCATCGAAGGTTTTGCCTGAAAGCGAACCTGAATGCGGAAGCGTATAATTTAAGTTCCTTTTTTTTTATACTATACCTACTTGAAATGCAAGTTCTGTTTTAGCGCAACGGAGCTTGCATTTCATTTAAACAGAGCCTCTGCTTCACCAGAATAGAGGCTCTGTCCTGTTCAGCCACCTGCCGATGACTTTAAGCCCACAGGTAAACAACCCTAAGCCCATGTGCCACCCACTTTTGCCCACGTGATGAATCTATATCCCCCGCTTGGTGAGCATCGACAGGATTAGATTCGGATAATTGGATATTTGAGTCATCAGTGTATCAGATGGATTGGCTCAAATCAATACGGTTTTGAGCTAATTGATGTGATTCTCTCACTACTACAAAGTTTAAAAGTGTGCAAGTATCTGCAACGCTGCAACAAAACGGGGACAATGTATTATCTAATAGATAGTTACAGCGTTGCAGATACCTGTTGCAGATGGTGGCAGATAGCCTTTATCTGCCACACTGTATAAAACAATAAATCTTTTATTGCAAACGGTACAATCATATATATGAAACAATGGTTCCCTACATCGAAACTCCCGTTCCCAGGCTGGAAATTGCAGTATCCGCGTAGGGAAACGAGAGTATCCGCGTAGGGAAATTGGAGTTTCTGAGTATAGATACTCCAGTTTCCCTATGCGGATACTGACATTAATGTAATGCCTCCGGCTTTTCCTTAAGGGGATATCTGCCCGTAACTACACGATACGTGTTGCAGATAAGGGATATCTGCAACCATCTGCAACAGGTATCTGCAACGCTATAACTATCTATTAGATAATACATTGCCCCCGTTTTGTTGCAGCGTTGCAGATACTTGCATACTTTTAAACTTTATAGTAATATGAATATTACATTAGACTCATCTTAATACAGATAAGTTCATTTCCGTACTGTAAGGCAACAGAATAAAGAACAAGAATAAACATCTCATTAATTGCCGAATCGGAGAAAATAAACTATTTTTGTTCTCAACTATAAATATAGAGCGGTTATGGATGCAGCAATAAAGAAAATACCTTATGGAATGACGAACTTCGAGTCTATTATCAGTGATAACTATTACTATGTAGACAAGACACGTCATATTGCCTTAGTAGAAGACACAAGTCGTTTTTTCTTCTTCGTCCGTCCCCGCCGTTTCGGGAAAAGCCTTTTTCTGAACATGCTCGGTATTTACTATGATATCAACAAGCAAGATAAGTTCGAAGAAATCTTTGGCGGGCTATATATAGGCAAGCACCCTACACCCAACCGGAATAAATATTTAGTGCTAAAACTCAATTTTAGCAGCGTAGCCACTACCTTGGAACAGCTGGAACAGAAATTTAATGCCTATTGCAAGATGGTCATGCGTGCCTTTGCTAAAGATAACAGTCACTTATTAGGCGAAGACATAGTGGAAGAACTTGAAAAATATGACACTGCAGATGAGGTATTGGGATTCTTATGCCTATCCGCTCAAAACAAAAGGCTGAAAATGTATCTCATCCTCGACGAATACGATAACTTTGCTAACAACATTCTGGTGGATTACGACAACGAACGTTACCATAACATCACTCATGACAACGGCTTTTTTCGAGGATTTCTGAAAGTAGTGAAAGACTATTCAAACTCTGTAATCGAACGTATTTTCCTCACCGGTGTCAGCCCCGTAACAATGGATGACCTCACCAGTGGATTCAACATAGCGGATAATTACAGTAGCAACTCTGTGTTCAATAACATGATAGGTTTCAATGAATACGAAGTACGCACTCTAATAGACTACTACAAAAGCAGAACAGAATTACCGCATACCACGGACGAATTAATAGGAATCATGAAACCATGGTACGACAATTACTGCTTCTCTACAAAGTCACTGGATGAACCGTCTATGTACAACTCGGATATGGTGCTCTATTTCATGAACCGCTATTTGCTGAACAAGCATATTCCCGACAATATGCTTGATGCAAATATCCGTACGGACTACAATAAGTTACGCCATCTTATCCACGTTGACAAGATTTTTGGAGAAAACGCAAGTGTCGTTCAGGAGATAGTAGAAAATGGCTCTACCACTGGAATTATTGCTGATAGTTTCCCTGCGGAAGACATTGTCAAGCCTAGGAACTTCAAGAGCCTGCTTTATTATTATGGAATGCTCACCATCAGTGGAATGGAAATGGGCGAGCCTGTGTTAAGCGTTCCCAACCGGGCAGTACGTGAGCAACTTTACGGTTATATGGCGGACATCTATAAAGATACTGCCGACCTTTATCTTGAAATAGATAAATTGGTAGATCTCATGAAACGAATGGCATATAAAGGAGAATGGGAAAATTATTTCAGATACATTGCCGACCGCCTGAACGGCCAGAGCTGTATCCGAGACTTTATAGAGGGGGAAGCTTATGTAAAGACCTTCATTTTATCATATCTGGGACTGACACACTATTATATCGCCCGCCCCGAATATGAAAGCAACAAAGGATACGCGGATATTTTTCTGCAACCCCGCTTGCTACAACTTCCCGACATGGCGTACAGTTACTGCATCGAAGTTAAGTATGCCAAACGTGATGCCGCCGATATGGAGATAGAGAAATTGACAGTCGATGCCAAAACACAACTGAAACAGTATGCAGCAAGTGAATGGATTCTGCAAGATAAGGGAACCACAGAATTGAAGAGTATCGTTTTAGTGTTTAAAGGCTGGAAACTGGTAAAAGTAGAAGAAGTATAATGTTCTCAATAAAAATAAAGCGGTTATGGATGCAGCAATAAAGAAAATACCTTATGGAATGACAAACTTCGAGTCTATTATCAGTGATAACTATTACTATGTAGACAAAACTCGCTATATTACTTTAGTAGAAAATACAAGTCGTTTTTTCTTCTTTGTCCGTCCCCGTCGTTTCGGAAAGAGTCTTTTCCTGAATATGCTCGGACTATACTACGATATCAATAAAAAGGATAAGTTCGAAGAAATCTTTGGCGGACTATCTATTGGCAAGAATCCCACGCCTTACCGTAATAAGTATCTGGTTTTGACACTCAATTTTAGTAGCGTGGCAGCCAATATGGAACGACTGGAAGAGACATTCAACACCTATTGCAAAATAGTAATGGATGGATTTGCGGAAAGATATGCTCATCTGTTAGGAAAAGAAGCTGTCGAGAAACTACGAGGGCTAAGTACGGGAGCCGCTTTATTGGGCTCATTGTGCCAAAGCGCACAAAACAAGGGATACAAAATATACCTTATTCTTGATGAATATGACAACTTTGCCAACAATATACTGGTAGATTATGGTAACGAACGCTATCGTAGCATCACACACGGCAACGGCTTCTTTCGGGGATTTCTCAAAGTAGTGAAAGACTATTCAAACTCTGTGATTGAACGTATTTTCCTTACCGGAGTAAGTCCTGTAACGATGGACGATCTTACCAGCGGATTCAACATTGCAGATAACTATAGCAGCAATTCCGCATTCAATAACATGATAGGGTTCAATGAATACGAAGTACGTACTCTTATAGATTACTACAAAAGCTGTACAGTGTTGCCACATACTACAGACGAATTGATAGAAATGATGAAACCGTGGTACGACAATTATTGTTTCTCCACAGAGTCATTGGACGAACCATCCATGTACAACTCGGATATGGTGCTTTATTTCATGAATCGTTATTTGCTGAACAAACGCATTCCTGCCAATATGCTTGATGCCAACATTCGCACCGACTACAACAAGCTACGCCACCTTATCCATGTTGACAAGACTTTTGGAGAGAATGCAAGTGTCGTTCAGGAAATAGTGGAAAAAGGAACTACTACCGGAATCATTGCCGACAGTTTCCCGGCCGAAGATATCATCAAGGCTGAGAATTTCAAGAGCCTGCTCTATTATTACGGCATGCTCACCATTCATGGGACACGAGGACCGATGAATATACTTTCCATTCCCAACCAGACTGTGCGCGAGCAACTCTATGGATATATGATCGATATCTATCAACAAGCGACAGACCTCAGCCTGAATGTGGATAAGCTGAATTTCCTAATGTATGATATGGCGTACGAGGGTAATTGGGAACCCTATTTCAAGCATATTGCCGAGCGGCTGGACAATCAAAGCAGCATCCGGGAATTTATCGAAGGAGAAGCACACGTGAAAGCTTTCATTCTCGCTTATCTGGGGTTGAACAGCTACTATATCGCCCGCCCCGAATACGAAAGCAACAAAGGATACGCGGATATTTTTCTGCAACCCCGCTTGCTGCAACTTCCCGACATGGCGTACAGTTACTGCATCGAAGTTAAGTATGCCAAACGTGATGCCACCGATATGGAGATAGAGAAATTGACAGTCGATGCCAAAACACAACTGAAACAGTATGCAGCAAGTGAATGGATTCTGCAAGATAAGGGAACCACAGAATTAAAGAGTATCGTTTTAGTGTTTAAAGGCTGGAAATTAGTAAAAGTAGAAGAAGTATAATGTTCTCTATATATAATAAGGTATATGTGAAAACATGTCCGTCAGCTTTCTTATAGAAGAGAGAAAATTTTTCATTCATGAAGCAGGTATTTATTTCATTGAATATCAACACATAACAAGGTAGCAATAGAAGAAAAGTGAATTTTTCTTCTATTTTTTTTCGCTAATTATTTGTCAGTTTAAAAAAAGTTCCTACCTTTGCATCCGCAATCGAGAAACAAACACAGCTTCGAGAAAGCAAAAGCAGAAATGCAACAATAGGATGGCCCGTTCGTCTATCGGTTAGGACGCAAGATTTTCATTCTTGAAAGGGGGGTTCGACTCCCCCACGGGCTACAAGTTAAAAGAATAAAAGAACTAAAAAAACAGATTAGTCGAGATGGCAAATCATAAATCATCACTGAAAAGAATCAGACAAGAAGAGACAAGAAGACTTCACAACAGATATTATGGCAAGACCATGAGAAACGCTGTTAGAAAGCTTCGCGCAACTACTGACAAAGCAGAAGCAGTTGCAATGTATCCGGGCATTACAAAGATGTTGGATAAGTTAGCTAAAACAAATGTGATTCACAAGAATAAAGCTAGCAATCTGAAATCTAAGTTGGCTCTTTATATCAACAAGCTCGCTTAATAATAAGAATTTAACAATTCTACTATAGCATCAGGCTGAACTTTAAAAGTTCGGCCTTTCTTGTTTACAAACACCTGAATATCAGTTCTGTTAAGAAAGCAGAGAATCCACTTTCATTCGTCATTTTTCACCATTTATTCTTCGCCAAGTCGACAATTTTCACTATATTTGCTCTGTTATTAAAGTTAGAAAGGCAATTATGAGCGAAGAACAAATCACTCCCAATAACGGGTCTTATTCTGCGGATAGTATCCAAGTATTGGAAGGTCTTGAAGCAGTAAGAAAACGCCCTGCGATGTACATCGGTGACATCAGCGTAAAGGGACTTCACCACTTGGTATACGAAATCGTTGACAACTCTATCGACGAAGCATTGGCCGGCTATTGCGACCATATCGAAGTGACAATCAACGAAGACAATTCAATCACAGTACAGGACAACGGACGCGGTATTCCGGTTGACTACCACGAAAAAGAAAAGAAGTCGGCCCTGGAAGTTGCCATGACCGTACTGCATGCCGGCGGTAAATTCGACAAAGGATCGTATAAAGTTTCCGGCGGTTTGCACGGTGTAGGTATGTCTTGTGTGAACGCACTGTCTACTCACATGACAACGCAAGTATTCCGCGGTGGCAAAATTTATCAGCAGGAGTACGAAATAGGTAAACCGCTTTACTCTGTAAAAGAGGTCGGTACTGCCGAAATCACGGGAACCCGTCAACAGTTCTGGCCGGACAACACGATTTTCACGGAAACTGTATATGATTACAAGATTCTGGCTTCACGCCTACGTGAGCTGGCTTATTTGAATGCAGGTCTCGCTATCTCCCTGACTGACCGCCGGGTAGTAAATGAGGACGGCAGCTTCAAGAGCGAACAGTTCTACTCGGAAGAAGGTTTGAGAGAATTCGTACGTTTCATTGAGTCTTCACGTGAACACTTGATTAATGACGTTATCTATTTGAGCACAGAGAAACAGGGAATTCCTATCGAAGTGGCTATCATGTACAATACAGGATTCTCTGAAAACGTTCACTCGTACGTTAACAATATCAACACGATAGAAGGTGGTACGCATCTGGCAGGTTTCCGCCGTGCACTGACTCGTACGCTGAAGAAATATGCCGAAGACAGCAAGATGCTGGAAAAGGTAAAAGTGGAAATCTCAGGAGATGACTTCCGCGAAGGTCTGACTGCCGTTATTTCTGTAAAAGTAGCTGAACCGCAGTTTGAAGGACAGACTAAGACTAAGTTGGGTAACAACGAAGTGATGGGTGCTGTGGATCAGGCAGTAGGTGAAGTCTTAGCATATTATCTGGAAGAACATCCGAAAGAAGCGAAGATAATCGTTGACAAGGTGATTCTGGCCGCTACTGCACGTCACGCTGCCAGAAAAGCCCGTGAAATGGTGCAACGCAAGTCTCCGATGTCAGGTGGCGGTTTGCCGGGTAAGCTGGCGGACTGTTCGGATAAGGACGCAACCAAGTGCGAGTTGTTCCTCGTCGAGGGTGACTCGGCAGGTGGTACTGCCAAGCAGGGACGTAACCGTATGTTTCAGGCTATCCTTCCGTTGCGCGGTAAGATTCTGAACGTAGAAAAGGCAATGTATCACAAGGCTTTGGAAAGCGATGAAATCCGCAATATCTATACAGCTCTAGGCGTCACTATCGGAACTGAAGAGGATAGCAAAGAAGCGAACATTGCAAAACTTCGCTATCACAAGATTATCATCATGACCGATGCCGACGTCGATGGTTCTCACATCGACACATTGATTATGACGTTCTTCTTCCGCTATATGCCGCAGATTATTCAGAACGGTTATCTGTACATTGCTACTCCGCCGCTCTATCTCTGCAAGAAGGGTAAAGTTGAAGAGTATTGCTGGACAGATGCCCAACGCCAGAAGTTTATCGACACGTATGGTGGCGGTTCGGAAAACGCTATTCATACCCAACGCTACAAAGGTTTGGGTGAAATGAACGCCCAGCAATTGTGGGAAACGACTATGGACCCCGAAAACCGTATGCTGAAACAGGTAAATATCGACAACGCAGCAGAAGCCGATTATGTATTCTCCATGTTGATGGGTGAAGACGTAGGGCCGCGCCGCGAATTTATTGAAGAGAATGCAACGTATGCAAATATCGATGCATAATTATTATATTACGTTTTTATAAACCAACCTCACATCTTACAACGAGGAAACGCCGACGGCGAAGGAGAATCCTTCGGTCGGCGTTTTTCTTTTGCCTGCACAGTATCAGTGATTAGTCCCAAGCATGAACCGTCATTAAAAATGCTGAAGAAAATCCGTCAGGTTAACATCACGGCTCAGTTCCATCTTCTTCCGCAGACGATAGCGCGCCATCTCTACACTACGAACGGACATGTTCAGCAACGGAGCAATATCTTTCGAACATAAATCCATCTTCAGGTAAGCACAGAGCCGCTTATCTCCTACCGTCAATTGCGGAAAACGTTCGCCAAGCCGCTTCAGGTAGTCTTCATAAACCATGTCGAAATTATGCTCGATATTCTCCCGGATATCCTTTTGTATTTTACCCAACACCTTCGTCATTTTTGCTTCGTCTTCCCTACCGGGCACATATGTATAAAGTTTGTCCAAGTCTTCTTTTATCTTGAGCAGGATTTCATTTTTACGAATGAGGTTCATCGTAGAAGTAGCCAAATCCTGAGATTTGTGCCGCAGGTTATATTCCAATGTTTGATTCTTCAGCATGACGATTTCCTGTTCACGCTTGCGCGCGTCTTCTTCGAACCGCAGTTGCTGCTCCCGCATTTCTTCTTCTTTACGAAATTCCACTTCTGCTTCTTTCAATCGGGAACGCATTTTATCAAAGCGTACCAACAGCCAGACGAGCATAGAAAATAAGATAAAATATGCGTAATACGCCACCGAACTCAGATACCACGGGGGCAACACTTCAAAATGACAGGTAGTTTCCGACATTCCCGGTCGAAACTTATTCTTGGCACGTACATGAAAGGTATAGCTCCCTTGCGGCAACTTAGTATATTCTTTCATATTAGTCATTGAATAAGAAGACCACTCCTTATCATAATCTTCAAGGAAATAACTGTACTCCACAGCACCTTCCTTCTCAAATTCGGGAACTACAAATTCAAAGCGCAATGAATTATATTTAAAAGGAAGTTTTATCACGAACGGTTGTTCGATAGTACCTCTGGAACCGTATATCAGAGAGTCTTTATTGTTATTGGTGAGATAGATATTCTTGATAAACACGCTATTACCCTGTTTCTTTTCATTCGTCCGTACCTTATCCAGATTAATCCAGGAGAAACCATTCTCGGTGCTGAACAGAAGATGATTCCTGTCAATACAGTTTATATTTTCAAAACCGAATATACGTTTGTCCTGCAAGAAATTCAATGAAATGGAATCCAGCGTATAGGTATGGTCAGAATTCCGGAAAGCGACCGCCTGCAACGTACCGGACATGAAGAAGAGATCGCCATAGGGAGATTCATATAAATGGGCGGCAGCAGGCAGAGTTGCAAAATATTTATTCAATTTATCAAACAAGACTGCCTTATTACGAGTAAGGTCGAACTTATAAAATCCTGCATCAGAAGAAAATACGATGCGGTTTCTAAACTGATTCACCAGATTATTACGGCTAGTCGGGAACCCTCTATCTTCAGCAAAATACTCAACATTCAACACGGAATCTGCTTGAGCGTCCAAGGTCAAACGAAAAAGTCCTTTCATCCAATGAGTCATCCATATCGTGCCGTCATTGTCTTCTGCAAACATGCCGCTCGATTCTTTAAAGCCTTTCAGATAATGAGAAAACTCCCAGCGCCCGCCATGCTTATGCAGAAAGAAAAGCCCATCATAAGAGCATCCCAGGATATAATCCGGACGATTCTTCATCCGTACCAGTTTCCAAGTCCCATTTACCTGCGGAATACGTTCCGCACGGTCGCCTGTAATTATAAAAACACCCCTGTCGTGTCCACAGAACAATGTATTATCTATTTCCGCCAGATACCACACCTGCCCCTTCATATCTTGCACGGATTTGACTGTTTGTTGCTGATTATTAAGAGGATAATCCATATAATAAAGTCCCTGGTTCGTACCCAGATACAGTTTGTCCTTATAAACCAGCGAAGCATAACCGGAACCGTATAGATTCTCGGAACCAAACAGGGAGAATTCGGGCGTATTAATAATAACATAGTCAATGCCTTTATCCAATCCTAACCAAAGATTGCCTGAACGGTCGAATCCCACACTTAATACGGTATTATTCTGCATACCGGAAAATGTATTCACATGCAACGTTGAATTGTCGGAGAGATTTTTCACGAAAAGCCCGTTGGCCACTGTTCCGAAAGCTATCGACTTGCCATCGGTAGCTGCGCAAAAGACCTGGCTCTGCTTTATAAAAGGGTCGATATCCAACGGCAAAGGTTCCAGATGTTTCCCGTCATACAGATAGACTCCGTGAAAATCAGTGACAAACAACATTTTGTTCTTTTCATAAGGTAAAATAGCACATACCTTTTTGCCTATCAATTCATCAGTATAAGGTAAAGACATAAATGAATTGCCGGTTAGAATCATCGGTCCTTCTTCACGGTTCGACACCAGGAGAGAATTATGCACGACTGCCGAGCAGTCTATTTTGTGATTGAAATGATAGGTTTGAACCGTATCCGTATTATATTTATATACATCGCGGTTGCTCTGCAAGTAGAATGAATGTTCAATCTTATAGATTTTCCATATTTCGGAGATATCTTTTATAGAATCAAATGCCCGTATCAGAGATTGATAGACTACTCCACCATTATTTTCCAACTGATAATATCCGAACTCATTAAATGCTCCGGCATACAGGCGTTTGGAATCGTTATCATAAAATACAGAACGTACATTGGTATAATTGGCAATAGGATAGGTTGCCCAATCCTTACCGTCAAATTCCAGCACTCCATTATTATTAGCAAAGTAAATACAACCACCCGGATTCTGCACAATATCCCAATTCTGCGTACCGGATTTATAATGCGTCTTACTGAAATTGCGCACTATCGGATAAATAGAATAAACAGAATTATGGACAAATAAAAATAATAGAATCAATAAGAACGTTCTCATAATATTACTCTTTAATGGCTAGATCATTTTTAGACTCCGGTCGATTGCAAAGATAATGAAATTGTTGGTTTGTAGGGTTTATCCGACAAGGCATTTTTAGCTCATATAGTTTATCCATTTTAATATAATTACTGATTTTCAACAGCTTATATATTTCTTGTTGAGTTTTTATAGAATTAATAATTGGGTAATGTTGAGTTCTTGTGAAACAAAATACGAGGAATTCAGGATTGAACAGGCATATCTTTGCAACGTCGGAACAAGACAATGAATTGATTCCGATTGCAAATTTGAGTTACACTTAAAATTAATACCATGAAAAGAGTTATTCTTATTTTTTGCAGCGTGCTGCTAGGACAAATCTCTTTCGCCCAAGCCCTTCGGGTCACAGGTCAGGTCACTTCCGCAGAAGACGGATTCTCACTGCCGGGCGTTACAGTTTCAGTAAAAGGTACTACGAATGAAGGAACCATCACGAACATGGATGGTAACTACTCTATCAATGTGGCTAAAGGAAAGACTTTAGTATTTACGTATGTAGGGTGCAAGAAGCATGAGGTCACCGTACAAAAGGGTGGAGCAATGAATATAGTACTGCAACCCGATGCCCAGATGCTGGATGAAGTAGTAGCTATCGGCTACGGTACGATGAAAAAGAGCGACCTTACAGGCTCGGTTGCTTCCGTAAAAGCCGACCAACTGCAAAAGACTCCCGCTGCCGGACTTGACCAGGCGTTACAAGGACGTGCCGCCGGTGTCACCGTCAACGCGAATTCCGGGCAACCGGGTGCTGCCGCCGAAGTACGTATCCGCGGTATCGGTACGGTGAACAACAGTGCGCCTATTTATGTAGTGGACGGAGTGATTGTAGACAACATCACCTATCTAAGCCCGAGCGATATTGAATCCACTGAAATATTGAAAGACGCCTCAGCAACAGCTATCTACGGTTCGCGTGGTGCAAACGGCGTGATTCTGGTAACAACCAAGAAAGGTGGAAAAGACGGGAAAGCTGTCGTTTCACTGAATGTATATGCAGGTATACAGAATCGTTGGAACAAGCTGGACCTGATGGGAAGCCAGGAATTTGCCGAGACATTAATCAATATGAATAATGTAAAATCAGAAATGAACTTTTACGAAAAGAATGGCTTCAATAAATGGCTACGCGCCTATCGTCTGGGAGATTCAGAATACTATCCTACCAAGCTCGACTATTCCACAATCGAAACAGACTGGCAGGACGAAGTATTCCAAAAGAACGCACTTGTGCAGAATTATCATGTATCCGTAGACGGTGGAAATGAGAAAAGCAGTTATTCCATCAGTGGAAGTTACTTCACACAAGAAGGTACTATTATGGGGTCAGACTATGCCAGAGTCACTCTGCGCGCCAATTCCTCTCATCAGGTAAAAAGCTGGTTAAAAATTGGCGAGAACCTCTCGTTCATGAGTTCACATGGGCGCAATGCAATGAATAATAATAGCAGTCCCGGAGCATCAGTGCTTTCGGCAGCTATTGCCATGGCTCCTTGGGATCCGACTCATTATCCCGATGGAAGTGTCAACAAAAACGGAAAAGATCTGAGTGGTCAGATCAGTGCTGCCTCCAACTTCAAGAATGTGGTTAATCCATATTCAATGGTCTACACATCTGAGCCGTCAGACAAGACAGAGCGTTGGGTAGGCGACCTTTATCTGGAACTGACTCCAATCAAGGGGCTCACTTTCCGTTCTGATGTCAGCCTTGATTTAACAAACACACGCTCGAAACTGTATAAGAGCAAATATGAGTACTCCAGTTACGACAAGGCTGAAAAGAACTTCATATCAAGCAGTATGGCACGTTATTCGAATATAGGCGTCGAAAACACATTGACTTATACCAGAGAAATCAAAAAACACAGTTTTTCTGCCATGGTAGGTCAGACAATGGAAGAATACAACTACTATAGCATTGGTGGCGCCGGCTCTTCAATCCTGAATCCAAAAGAGACAAACTGGTATTTGTCTCAGGCAACCGAAGACCAGACAAAAGCTTCCGACTCTGCCAGCCGTTCCCGAAGATTCTCAATGTTGGGACGTTTGCATTACTCCTACAACAGCCGTTACTTGATCACGGTTAACTTTCGTGCAGATGCTTCCAGTAAATTCCCGGAAAACTTATGGGGATACTTTCCATCAACGGCCTTGGCATGGAGAATCAGTGAAGAAAATTGGATGAAAGATATTACCTGGCTTGATAACCTGAAGGTACGTGTCGGTTGGGGACGTATCGGTAATGATAAAATCGGTGATGACAGTTTTATCCTTAAAATGATGAATACAGGACCTACTTTCGTTGATTATGTACTGGGTAGAGAGCAGGCTCTTGCCAACGGCGCAACTATCTTAACCTATGTAAACAGCGGTGGGAAATGGGAAACTACGGAACAATGGAATGCCGGTGTAGACTTCGGACTATTCAACAATAAACTCTCCGGTACAGTAGATTTATTCCTTCGTGATACAAAAGAAATGCTGTTAGGAGTAAAAGCTCCGGCACATGTAGGTAACCGCTACGATGCCACTGCAAACGTAGGCACTGTAAGAAACAAAGGTATTGAAATATCACTTAATCACCAGAACCGAATTGGACAGGTAAACTACTCTGTAGCCGGTAACGTCTCATTTATCAACAATAAGCTGACCGCCTTGAATGGTGGAGAAAAGGTGTATGGCGACCGTACAATCAGCGATGAAGGACTGCCACTATATACATTCTGGGGATATCAATATGAAGGAATCTACCGTACCGACCAGGAAGCTCTGGATCACTTATATTCATATAAAGATGAGCCCAACTCTATCAGTTACCATGCCGGAGATGCCCGCTACAAAGACTTGAACGGAGACGGTAAAATTGACAATGATGATAAAACCGACTTAGGCAACCCGTTCCCCTGGCTGACTTACGGATTGAACCTCGGAGCAGACTGGAAAGGTATTGATTTGCAACTCTTCTTCCAGGGAGTATATGGCAACAAAATATTCAATGCTGTAAGACTTCGGACAGAAGGAACCGGAAATGAAGCGACACTGAGCACAACGATGCACAATGTATGGTCTAAATCGAACCCGGAAGGTGATATTCCGAATCCTTACGGGAGCTCGACCAACAAAGAAAATAGCAGCCGCCTCATCGAGAACGGAGCTTACTTACGACTGAAAAATCTGCAAATCGGTTATACACTACCCACGGCAATAGTCAGAAAAGCAGGACTCAGCAGATGTCGTATTTACCTGTCTGCTAACAATCTATTCACAGTTACCCCGTACACCGGATATGACCCGGAAGTCGGTGGTGGCGTAGATTATGGTAACTATCCGCAGTCCAGAACCTTTATGTTAGGCGCAAATATTAACTTCTAATATCGACGAAAAATGAGAAAATATATCTACATCAGCATATTATGCCTTTCAGCAGGGCTGACTTCCTGCAATGACTGGCTGACAGAAGAAGGTCCAATGGTTACCAAATCCGAAGACTTCTTTACCAACGAAGAAACAGCGGTACAATCAGTCAATGCTGCTTACGTACCTCTCATGTGGGAATACAACAACACCTATTATCCCGAATGGTTCATTGGCGACGTGGTATCGGATGATGCCTTGAAAGGCGGACAAAACTTGTCGGATATGGCTGACGTCTATGACCTTGAGAACTTCAAGACCATTTCCAACAACGGATTACTCTTGGATTATTACCGTGCCCAATATCAAGGAGTGGCACGATGCAATTTAGCAATCGAAGAAATCCCTAGAATGGAAGTGGATGAAAAATTCACTGAGAAGCTACGTGACAGATTGGTTGGAGAGGCTAAGTTCCTGCGTGCCATGTACTATTTTCGCCTTGTACGAATGTTCGGCGGAGTTCCTAAAGTAGATTACGTTATCTATAGCAGCGAGAAGTGGAAACAGCCACGTGCCACCAAAGAGGAAATTTACGACCTGATTACTAAAGACCTTCTTGCCGCAGAACCTGTACTCTGGAAAAAGAGTGAATATGAAGATGCTGATTTAGGCCGCGCAACCAAAGGAGCCGCACAGGCTATGCTGTTGAAAGTCTATCTATACATGCATAATTATACTGAGGCTAAGAAATGGGGAGAATTCATCAAACTCCAGGCAGAAGCCGGTGAATATAGATTATGCGAACAATACGCGGACAATTTCACACTGGAAGGAGAGAATGGTTCGGAATCCGTATTTGAAATTCAATATATGGATGAACCGACTTCCGACTTTGGTGAAGGAAACGGATTTACCCGCGGAACATTCACTACGATTCTGACACGTTCGCGTTCTACTGCATTCGGTACTTCCGGATGGGGATTCAACAAGCCGACACAGAATCTTTATAATGAATTTGAGAATGGTGATCCGCGCCGTGAGATTTCCATCTTAAATCCGACAGATGCACAGATTACGACTCCAACAGAAGAAATTTATCTAGGCAGCAGATACGTAAGTCGGAAATATACATTGATGGACGAGAACAACCGGTACGCTTCATTATCACATACGACTCGTTCTCCCATCAATAATAAAGTGATCAGATATGCCGACGTATTATTGATGTATGCCGAAGCATGTTGTGAAACCAACAATTTACCTTCCGCCAAGAGTGCACTCAATGCTGTCCGCCAGAGGGCTCGCGGAAATAATCCAGACATACTCCCGGACTTTCCTTACGGCAGTTACAATGACAACAACAAAGAAGACTTGATAAAAGCCATTCGACATGAACGCCGGGTAGAACTGGCCATGGAAGGTCACCGCTGGTTCGATCTCTGCCGATGGGGAATTGCCAAATCCACAATGGATGCTTATAAAGCGGGGGAGAGCGCAGAAGCCAAGGCCGAAATGGGTGACTTCATTGAAGGAAAACATGAATTATTCCCTATTCCGCAAGAAGAAGTCAATTTAGGAGGATTAACGCAAAACTCCGGATACTAAAAACCAATATTATAAAAACTTTATTGTCTAATTTAATACTTAATTATCATGAAAAAGAAGAATTTAATGCTGTTATTTATCAGTGCATTATTAATGGGATTTACATTTGCAGGTTGTGGTGGTAGCGATGATGACGGAGAGCCCAAGAAACCGGATACCGAAACACCGGGAGGAGACGACGGAAATGGTGGAGATGATGAAGATCTGAGCGGTATCGTCGACCCCAATGGCTCTTTGGAAGGAAGCAACTATTATGTTATCCAACTGGACGAAACATGTGCAAAGAAAATAAAAGGTAAAGTGATAGCCGAATTCTATGCAAACGGCGTTGACGGAGAAACAGAAGAAGAGGCAGCTAAAACAAGACATCTCTATGTGTGGGATAACACATATGAAGCAGGAACACCTCAAGGTCCCAACTGCTACGGTCTGGTTCAAGGTTGGACGAGTCTTGTAGTGACCAGTGTAGGTTGGTCAGGCGCAGGATATAGTGTGCCGGCATACTGCAAAGACGATTTACTCAAAATGATGGAAATAGGTAAAGAACCCGAAAAATACTTCCTACACATTTCAGTAAAAACGAAACAAGCCGGTAAGTCTCACCTTCTTTTGCTTAATTTCGGAAGCAATAATACAGGAAAAGTTGCTATAGGGAATGCACCGTTCGTAGATGGCGATACATTCCAGCCCTATGCTCCTATCACTACTGATGGCGAATGGAACGAACTTAATATCCCTATCACAGAGTTTATGAAACCAGCAGCAGGCGGACTTGATTATTTAAACAAAAGCGACATAGAAACCAAAGGTACAAATGTTCTTAGCTTCCTGAGCGGAGGAGTAGCCGGTACTACCTTTGATTTCGACGCAGTCTTCATTTATAAGAAAAAATAATCGAAAGAATAGCTAGTTCAATAGGTATCAGTCTCATTAGTCTCCACCTCTTTTGTTCTCTCCAAGACCCCATGGTGGAGACTAATTACTCCTCAAAATTAAAATTATAGCATGAAAGCAAAAAACAACTGTATGTTCACACTCGCCATAGCGCTCGCGTTTGCATTCGTAAGCTGTTCGGAAACAGATGAACCCGGCACAGAAGAACCTAAAACTCCTACGGAAGAAGCAGATGAGACAGGTTCGGGAGAAGTAGATGGCTATGCATTAGTATGGCAGGACTTATTCAACCAATCCCCGCTTAATCAGGATAACTGGAAGATTGAAATAAATGGAAACGGTAACGGCAATGCCGAACTACAATATTATCGTGCCGAAAATATAAGCATAGGCAAAGAGCCGGACAGCCAAAAGAGTTGTCTGATTATAACTGCCAAAAAAGAAAATTATGAAGGCCGTTCTTTCACCTCAGGTCGTTTGAATACAGATGGCAAGCATAAGTTTACTTATGGCAAGATAGAAGCCAGCATCAAACTACCTAAAACAGCGAATGGTCTTTGGCCTGCTTTCTGGATGTTAGGCGCGGACTATGCGACAAACGGATGGCCCCGCTGCGGAGAGGTAGACATTTTAGAAATGGGACATACTGACGGGATAAAGGGTAATAAAACTGAGAAATACTTCAATGGCGCCTGCCACTGGGGATATTACGAAGGAGCAGGATACCCCAATTATGCAAAGGCCAGTATGGCTCCTTACAGTTTGCAAGATGGCAATTTCCACTTATTCACGCTAATCTGGGATGAGAATGCAATAAAAATGTATCTCGACCTGGATAAAAATCCGGATACAGCTCCCTACTATGAGATGGATATTACGGATAAGTCTACAGACAAATCACCGGGAAACTATTTCCATAAAGACTGTTTCATACTCTTTAATCTCGCCGTAGGAGGATATTTCACCGGTATATTGAATCCTGCCCAAATAACGGCATTGCCTGACGAAGAAGCCAAAATGTATGTAGACTTTGTCAAGGTCTATCAGAAAAATAAATAAATCGACTCAACCATTCAAGCCATGAAAAAGATATTCTATTCACTCATACTATCCACACTGATGTTCGGAGCCTGTTCCGCTTCGGATGACGGAGTTCCTCAAACACCTGAAGACCCCGACGGGACACAGGAACCGCAGGAAGAGCCGGTCACCTACACCGGTATACAGAAACGTAGTGTAAAACGTGGAGTCAGCTATAGTTTCCAGCTCCCCAAAGAAGACACGCAAATGTTGGGAAGTGCCATATCCTGGGCTTACAACTGGGGGACAGAGATTTCTTCCGATTTAAGTACTGAGTTCAGCAAGCAGCAAATCGACTATTGCCCAATGTCATGGAATGCCAATCCAGACATCGCTCCCAAGATTCGCAGGTACGTCAACGCACACCCGGAATGTAAATATCTACTTGCATACAATGAGCCTAATCTGACAGACCAGGCAAGAATGACACCCCAGGAAGCTGCCGCACAATGGCCTGCACTGCGTGCATTAGCTTCTGAACTAAATCTGAAGCTCATATCTCCGGCTATGAACTACGGAACATTGCCGGATTATAGTGACCCGATCAAATGGTTGGACGAGTTTTTCAGCAACGTTCCCCTCAGTGATGTAGACGGTATAGCTATCCATTGTTACATGGAAAGCCCTTCTTCTCTTATCAACTATGTAAGCATGTTCAAAAAATATGGAAAACCTATTTGGTTAACAGAATTCTGTGCATGGCCCAGTAGTGATAAGATTAGCATATCAAGCCAGATGAACTATATGAGCGAGACTCTTCATTATCTTGAGTCCGATCCTGACGTATTCCGCTATGCCTGGTTCATCCCAAGAGGTATTGGACCGACCGATCCAAGTACCGGTACAACCAGCAACAGCTTATTACCCGGTAAGCCCAATGCATTGACTGACCTCGGAACAGTGTTTGTGAATATGTCCACTCTGGATAAAACTGCTTATTACAATAAGAATCAAGTTATTCCCGCCGAACACTACAGTTCAATAAACACAGTTGAGAATTTAACATCAGTCAGCGCACACCTGCGCCCTACAACCGATATTTCGGGCATATTGGATGTTTATGATTTGAAACAGGAACAATGGCTGAAATATCAACTGGATGCTCCTAAAGCCGGAACTTACCAGTTGGATATCCGCTATACCAGTTTCAGAGATAACAAGGTTGAGATAACTATAGACAAAGGTACGGCAGCAACACTAGACCTGCCTAATGTAGACAGCAAATGGACTACTGTCACTACCAACATCCAACTAAAAGCAGGTAAGCAAACGCTACGTATAAAAGTCACTACAGGCAATATTGCATTAAATTGGCTGCGTTTCAAAGACTAAGCCCAATAACAATAGGTATAAATATAAAAGAAAATGAATACATTAAAGAAAGCCACCGTCTACGGTCTGACCGTATTTAGCCTTCTTGCCTGCAAACCGGGGCAAGACAGTACGGAACAGAAGATAGATGCTCTACTCTCTAAGATGACTCTGAAAGAGAAAATCGGTCAGATGAACCAGTTGACAGGACTCGGGCTGGCCGAAGATATGCAAGGTGCCATCCGGAACGGCGAAATCGGTTCTATCCTTAATGAATTGGATTTAGCGACCACCAATAAACTTCAGCATATTGCCGTGGAAGAAAGCCGTCTGGGCATTCCGCTTATATTTGCACGGGATGTCATTCATGGTTTCAAGACCATCTTCCCTATTCCATTGGGGCAAGCAGCAAGTTGGAATCCGCAAGTAGCAGAGAACGGCGCGCGTGTCGCAGCCTTAGAAGCCAGTTCCGTAGGTATCCGCTGGACATTCGCCCCCATGATTGACATCAGCCGGGATCCGCGCTGGGGACGTATTGCCGAATCATGCGGGGAAGACCCTTATCTGACTTCCATAATGGGAAATGCAATGATTAAGGGATTTCAGGGAGACACTCTCTCCTCACCTACCAGTATAGCTGCATGTGCCAAGCATTTCGCAGCCTACGGTGCCAGCGAATCCGGTAAAGACTATAACACCACCTGGATACCGGAGCTACAACTCCGCGAACTTTATCTTCCCCCTTTCAAAGCAGCCGTAGATGCCGGGGCAGCTACTTTCATGTGTTCTTTCAATGACATCAACGGAGTGCCTTCTTCCGGCAGCACCTTCCTGAATCGCCAGATTCTACGCGACGAGTGGAAATACGATGGTTTGTTAGTCAGCGACTGGGGTTCTATCCAACAAATGATTCCCCACGGTTTCTGTGCCGACCTGAAAGAAGCAGGCGAGAAAGCAGCCATCGCCGGAGTCGATATGGACATGATGAGTTATGCTTATATCAACCATCTGGAAGAACTTATAAAAGAAAAAAAGGTAGATGAGAAACTCATCGACGAATCAGTACGCAATATTCTTCGGTTGAAATTCCGGCTAGGGTTATTTGATAATCCATATATCAAGGAAGGTGCCCCCTCAGCCTTTTATCTGGATTCTTCTTTGCAGCAGGCTAAAGAAGCAGCCATCGAAAGTGCTGTTTTATTGAAGAATAACCTGCAGACCTTACCACTGAATTCTTCAGTCAAATCGGTAGCAGTAGTAGGACCACTGGCAGACGCACCTGCCGATCAGGTAGGAACCTGGTGTTTCGACGCAGAGCCCGAACATTGTGTCACACCTCTGACAGCGATACAGCAGGAATGTGAAAATAAGATTCGTGTAATTGCCGAACCGGGATTAACTTACAGCCGGGATAAGAGTGAAGCTGGAATAGACAAAGCCGTTGCCGCGGCCCGCCAAGCAGATGTTATTCTGTTCTTTGCAGGAGAAGAAGCCGTATTATCGGGCGAAGCCCGTTGTCGCGCAGATATCAGTTTACCCGGAAAACAAACGGAAATGCTCAGGGCACTGAAGGCTACCGGAAAACCGGTTGTATTGGTAATTATGGCAGGAAGGCCCTTAACTATTCCCGAGGAAGTAGACATGGCAGATGCCGTATTATATACTTTCCACAGTGGGACAATGGCAGGACCGGCTATCTCTGATTTACTGTTCGGCAAAGCTGTTCCTTCCGGTAAACTGCCGGTAACTCTTCCGCGCATAGTCGGACAGGTGCCTATCTATTATGCACATAAGAATACAGGCAGACCGGCATCAAACATCACATTGATAGATGATATTGAAGTAGGTGCCAAACAGACATCTATCGGCTTTACCAGTTATCACCTGGATGCCGGAGACAGTCCTTTGTTCCCATTCGGATACGGACTTTCCTATACTACCTTTACGTATGGAGACTGTCAGCTTTCTGCCGGCGATATAAAACCGGGCGATGTGTTAACCGTTGCCTGCGATGTTACCAATAGCGGTTCATACGATGCACAGGAAGTAGTGCAACTCTATATCCGTGATAAAGTCGGTTCATTGGTCCGTCCCGTGAAAGAGTTGAAAGGATTCAAGAAAGTAATGATTAAAGCCGGAGAAACTCAAAAAGTTGAATTCACCCTTACTAGTGATGATCTGGCTTATTGGAATGCTGATATGCAACAACGTGCAGAAATCGGTGACTTCACCGTATGGATAGCCCCCGACAGTCAGTCCGGTGTAGGTGCCGACTTCAAACTGACCAACTAGTCATTTGATTAAAACTTACATTTCATTCATCTCAAAAAATGCCGGTCTGAAAGATTCACCTTTCAGTACCGGCATTTCCGTATCTATGTCCATCTCTTAATAAAACCTAACAACAGAAACAATTTCCGGGCAAAATGCCTATCTTGCATAAAAACCAAATACACAGCAACTATGAAATTGAAAACTACGATTCCTAATCCCTTACTTGCAAAGATGAGATTGTTTCTTATTGTTCTGACTTCCTGTGTTATCGTCACCTGTATTTTCCTGATTATCATTCATCCGGAAGCATGGATTGCACCATCCTGCGGAATAGTAACCGCCTTGTGTATATTGCTATATCAGGTATATTGTATCCGTAAGAGACGAAAATCCTAGATGAGATGTTGTTTCTTCAGTTCTTCGGCCACAACTTCCAGTTCTTTGTACCACTCCTCACCGAATTTACGGATTAAAGGCTCTTTCAGGAATTGATAGACAGGAAGATTCTCTTTTTTGCCCAGTAAAACTGCTGCCTTACATACGTCCCAACGGTGATAATTTACCGCCTTATAAACCCCGTAATCGCCGATTCGGATGGGATAAAGATGGCAGGACACCGGTTTATAAAAATCTGTTTTACCTTCCCTGTATGCCTTCTCAATAGCACAATAGCAACATCCTTTTTCATCATAACAGGTAAAGACGCAGTCCTTATTATTCACAATTGAAGTAACCAGGTCACCCTCTTCATCTGTATACACCACCCCTTGCTTCTCTATGATTGCACGGGCTTCGGGTGCCAGTTCATCCCAAATAACCGGCAACACTTCTTCCAATTTCTCCACTTCATCCAGTCCCACAGGCGCGCCTGCATCACCCTCAATGCAACACTCCCCTTTACAAGCATCCAGATTGCAAAGAAACTTTGCCTGAAAGACATCAATAGACACTACTACATCACCAATCTGTATCATATTAAAACTTACGTAAGACAAAAAGGGCGGAGTAGTACTCCGCCCTCCCGGTTATAGAAATCTAAATTACTTAATCAATACGTTTCCGTCCATTTCAGCCGGAACTTCCAGCCCCATGATCTTCAAGATAGTCGGAGCAACGTCAGCCAAACGGCCGTTTTCTACTTTCGCAGCCTTGTTCTCGGTTACGTAAACGCAAGGAACAGGGTTCAGAGAGTGAGCAGTGTTCGGAGTACCGTCTTCGTTCAAAGCGCGGTCAGCGTTACCGTGGTCAGCAATGATGATTGCTTCATAATCCTGTGCTTTAGCAGCTTCGATTACATCCTTCACGCAAGCATCTACCGCAACAACAGCTTTCTCGATAGCTTCGTAAATACCGGTATGGCCTACCATATCACCGTTAGCGAAGTTCACTACAATGAAGTCATATTTGTTTCCGTTGATGGCAGCCACCAATTTATCTTTTACTTCGTAGGCACTCATCTCCGGCTTCAAGTCGTAAGTAGCCACCTTCGGAGACGGAACGAGGATACGTTCTTCCTTGTCAAACGGAGTTTCACGACCACCGTTGAAGAAGAATGTCACATGGGCATACTTTTCCGTTTCAGCGATATGAAGCTGGCTCTTTCCGTTAGCAGAAAGATACTCACCCAAAGTATTGGATACGTTTTCTTTATCGAACAGGATATGAACACCCTTGAAAGAAGCATCATACGGAGTCATGCAGTAAAATTGCAGTCCCGGGATTGTATGCATACCTGCTTCCGGCATATCTTGCTGAGTCAGTACGACGGTCAACTCTTTTGCACGGTCGTTACGGTAGTTGAAGAAGATAACGACATCACCTTCCTTGATTGTTCCGTCAACGTTCGCATTTGCAATCGGTTTGATAAATTCGTCTGTCACGCCTTCATCATATGATTCCTGCATTGCCTGAACCATGTCGGCAGCTTTCTTTCCTTCACCGTTTACCAACAGGTCATATGCTTCTTTTACACGTTCCCAACGTTTGTCACGGTCCATAGCGTAATAACGGCCGATGATAGAAGCTATCTTTCCTGCTGATTTCTCGCAGTGTGCAGAAAGTTCTTCGATAAAGCCCTTACCGCTCTTCGGGTCGGTGTCACGACCATCCATGAAACAGTGGATGAATGTATTGTCGATATTGTATTCTTTAGCGATGTCGCAAAGTTTGAAGAGGTGGACGAGTGAACTGTGTACGCCACCGTTGGAAGTCAATCCCATGAAGTGAACGCTCTTTCCGTTTTCTTTTGCATAAGAGAAAGCAGAAACGACTTCAGGATTCTTCAGGATACTGTTGTCCGCACATGCACGGTTGATTTTCACCAAATCCTGATAAACCACGCGTCCGGCACCAATATTCAAGTGACCTACCTCAGAGTTACCCATCTGTCCGTCGGGCAAACCAACGTTTTCACCGCTTGCCTGAAGCTGAGAGTGAGGATAAGTAGTTGTCAGATAATCCCAGTAAGGAGTGGGAGTGTTGAAGATTACGTCGTCTTTCTTTTGGTCGCCTAATCCCCAACCATCGAGGATCATTAAAAGGGCTTTCTTGCTCATAATATTTCAATATTTAAATTATCACTCTGATTTTCGGGCGCAAAGGTACGAAAAAGATAGTTATGTAAACGTTTAATCTATGTTAAGTTAGAGAGTAAAAGAGTACAAGGCTATGGATATTTTTCTTACTTTGTAAGAATATGATTAAACACTTTCATCAAAAAACTACTATTATGAGAACAACTCTACTTTGCATCTTACTTATGTTAACGGGCATACTCAGTGCACAAACAATCGACAATCCGCCTTTTAAAGCCCGTTCGGGAAGTATTATCAATATTACCCGCATAGAGCGCACACCCGAAAACACACGAATATATGTACATGCCATCTTCCGTCCACACTGGTGGATAAGCCTAGACGGAGATGATTATTTGGTAGATGTCGCAACCGGCAAGAAATACATGTTCAAAAGTGCCGAAGGAATCGAAATTAAGAAACAGGTCTATATGCCGGATTCAGGAGAGAAGGATTTCGTCCTCATTTTTGAGCCACTGCCAAAGGAAACCGAGACTATCCACTTTATGAGCTCGGGAGAATCTACGGAATGGAATACATACGACATCTCTTTAACCCCACAAAAAGGAAAGAAAATCCCTCTACTAACAGCCATCAAAGGCAACTGGTTCAAAAAGGACAATCCCGGTCGGTGGGAATATGGGATTTATGATTCAATCACTATTATGAATAATCGGATATATACCAATGAAAGTGTCCGCAAGAAGGGGAAACGAATTGAGATTACCGTCAAAGACAAGCAAAGTGACGATATCAGTACGCTACTGATAACTCCACAGAAAAATGGTAACTGTGCAATAAAAACAGACAGAGCAAACGAGTTGCTATATACCCGCCAAAAAGGGGCTATAAGCACCATTGAACCAGATAACGGTTTTCAACAATTCTTCCATAAAGATACCACTTATCTGCAAGGCTATATCGATGGATATGACCCACGACTAGGGTTTGAAACAGGACTGATTTACCTGTCTAATGAAATCACCCGCGAAGACTATCCGACTGTCCTACAAATAGCAAAAGATGGAAGTTTCACATGTAAATTCGTTATTAATCATCCGCTAGAGCAATCATTAACCCTCAATAACAACTGGATTCCCTTCTACATTGAACCCGGACAAACTCTCACCATGTACATTGACTGGGAAGAGCTAATGGCACGAAGTCGTGCACGCGACTATAATTTCCCCATTAACAATACAGCATACATGGGGCCGTCAGCTCCCCTTTCTTATATACTATCCGATTTTAGTAAATTAATTACTTACGGTTATGGGGATTTATCCAAATCACAAAAGACACTTACTCCCAACCAATACAAGGAACATATGAGGCCTATTATCGCACAATGGCAACATGTTGCTGATTCCGTATGCCAAATCTACCAACCTTCTCCAAAAGCTATTTGCTTAATTAAGAATAAAGTAAAACTACAAACAGGGAATGCATTCTTAGATTTTGAAATGAGCAGAGATTATTATGCCCAACAAGACACAGCCAATCAAGTCTTGAAAATCAAAGCTGATGATTCATTCTACGATTTTCTAAAGAAAATGCCACTTGACGATAAAACTGTTCTTGCAGATGAGAGAGCAGACAACTTCATCAACCGCTTTGAATACATGACTCCACTTCGAAAGGCATATTCGGACGAAGTCGATAATTCGATATACATTTCTTTCACTTATCCACAAAAGCCTCTTTTATCATTTCTCAAAGAAAAAGGGGTGAAACTGAATGCAGGACAAGAAGAATTAAGACAGAAGCATGAAGAACTTGCCGGGCAAAAAGTAAGAATAACGCTTGCAGAACTTCAGGAAGAGGATATGATAACTAATACCCTATTTAAACAGGAAGAGAAGCTAGTAAAAGAATACATAGACTATACTAAAAAACAGAAAATATCTCAAGAAGAAGAATCGCAGCAAGAAAGTGATAGAGCAAGCATGGCAATGGAGCAAAAATATGTAGAAAAGAAAGATGCCATAATTGCCCGGCTATGGGGTGACACCAATCCTTTCCTATGGCAAATAGCTAAAGTACGTAGCCTTACTTTTAATCTACAAAATATAAAAACAAAAACAATTGCCCGCGAATACGTAGACAACCTTAAACAGAATCTCACTGATGCATTCCTGGCAGCCGAAGCAGAGCAAGTATTTGAGAATGCTTATCCTTCAAAAGAAGCCTCATCCTATCAGCTTCCGGAAGGCAAAGCAACCGACATTTTCCGCAATATCATCAAGAATCATCCAGGCAAAGTTCTGTTTGTCGACTTTTGGGCAACAACCTGCGGCCCTTGCCGGGGCGGAATAGAAGCGACGGCAGACTTGCGCAAGAAATACAAAAATCACCCGGAGTTTCAATTTATTTATATCACCGGAGAACGAGAATCTCCTGCCGGAGCCTACAAACAATATGTAGAAAAGAACCTGAAAGGAGAAGCAAGTTATTATGTCACAGGAACAGAATATAATTACCTACGCCAACTTTTCCATTTCAACGGTATTCCCCATTATGAACTGGTTGAAAAAGACGGCAGCATCTCTAAAAAAAATTTAGGAAGCCATACTATTGGACAATATCTGAAGAAACGTTTCGGTACTTCTGAATCAACAGAACACCAACAGGATGTAAAGTAAATGTAAACAGAAATAGCAGAAATTATAAAAAAGCGGTGCAAAAGGATGGAAGCCAGCTCGATTTTCCGTACCTTTGCACCGCTTTTAAATTAAATCATAGAAATATGGACGATTCAAACCCGCGAACGTGCACAACTAGTATTAATTAAAGCGAACAGAGTCATTGCAAACTGGTGTCTCTGCTCGTGCTAAACAACGAAAGGAGACAATAAGATGAGAACGTATCTTTATTGTGAAGCTGGCTTTGTGGAAAAAACACAATGGCTTCCTAACAGCTGGGTAAACGTAGTATGCCCGAATGATGATGACTTTGAATTTCTGACCAAAACGCTCAATGTTCCCGAATCATTTCTTGACGACATAGCCGATACGGACGAACGTCCGCGTACGGACACGGAAGGTAACTGGTTGCTTACCATTCTACGTATTCCCGTGCAGAACAAGCAGGACGGTAGTCTGCCTTTCGGTACTGTTCCGATTGGCATAATCACGAACAATGAAATTATTGTATCGGTCTGTTATCATAACACTGATTTATTACCGGATTTTATTGAACATACCCGCAGAAAAGGAATTGTTGTACGTAATAAGCTCGATTTAATTTTCCGGCTTATCTACTCTTCTGCCGTATGGTTCCTGAAATATTTGAAACAAATCAATTTGGATATCAGTGCCGCAGAAAAGGAGTTGGAGCGTAGTATTCGTAACGAAGACCTGCTCCGCTTGATGAGATTGCAGAAAACACTGGTTTACTTCAACACTTCCATTCGGGGAAACGAAGTGATGATAGGTAAACTAAAAACGATTTTCCAGGATACGGATTATCTGGATACGGAACTGGTAGAGGATGTGATTATCGAATTAAAACAAGCACTTAATACCGTAAATATTTATAGCGATATTCTCACGGGAACAATGGATGCTTTTGCTTCCATTATCTCGAATAATGTGAATACTATTATGAAGCGTATGACTAGCTTATCAATAGTCTTGATGCTTCCGACATTGATTGCCAGTTTCTATGGCATGAATGTGGATATTCATTTAGAAGAAGTTCCTTTCGCTTTTTCTCTGATTGTACTCTTCTCCATCGGATTGTCTACAATGGCGTTCGTGATATTCCGGAAGATTAAGTGGTTCTGATAAAAGGAATAGCGCATGATAGATAAAGTCTGATTTTATATCTATCATGCGCTAAAGCCATTCAAAATCCGAAGCCCTCTTAAAAATCGGATAAATCTATTTCAGAGATACCAACCAAACTGGACAATGAGACTTCTTCAGTTCCCCAAGTCTCTACAGTTACAGTATGGCTCTGTCCATTTTCGTATGAATGTTCAGATGTCGCGCCATATTCTTCACTCTTTCCGTCTCCCCAAAGTATTGTTCCTACAATTCCCTCTCCTTTAAAGGAAGGCAAGATAAAAAGGGCATTGTCATGCACTATTTTCAACAAGCTATAATTGGGAATTGACATAGAATCGCTGTCAACATTCAAGGAGATTTGCTTTGTTTGTTCCGGGAATAAGGTCAATTTACCTTCAGTCAATGACAGGTAAAAGATATACTTCATCCCGCCGGCAACACCATATTTCGGAAGTTGGCAGGGGTAATCTTCACCATCAATTTTGAAAGTAACCGTTACATCCGAACCGGAAGAGACAAAAGGAATACAGAAAAACTCAGGAATATTTTCTTCCCATCCATTCTGCTGAATATTTACATTGCAAGCATACTCATACTTTGCGGAAACAGTTCCCTTAACAGCACCCGAAGACACATCCAATGTACCTGACTTACAAACCGGTTTTCCACTGATACTGATCTGTTCCAATTTACCTTCTCCCGCATAATTATCATTTTTGATATTAAAAGCCAATGCAGCCAAAGCATGTTTCATCGTCAAAACCACTTTCGGGTTATTGCGACTGACAGCAACCCCGTTACCAGAGTAAAGATAATCCGTTTGACTCGTTATGTCAACCGGAACAGCATTCATCTTCGCAGACGTCTCCTGATAGGGATAAACAGCATAAAGATAGCCTTTTGCGCTACTACCAAACTCTATGGCAGGTACTCCTTTCCACACTCCGCCTTGGCAAACAGCCTTATAGTTTCTTGCCTGTTGCAGAGACTCATCCGCAGTTTCCTCTGCCATAAATACATTCATTGCATCGCCATCATCCAATTTCGTAACTACATTAGTAACGGCACGTGTTTGCACTGTTGTAGTAAAAGTCACTTCCGTTGCAGGCTCTTCCACATACTCCTTGTCGTCATCCTTGCATGCGACTACAACAGCGCAGACGAGAACAAGTAAGAAATATCTTTGTATAGCAGTCATTCTATTCATACCGATTATTTTTGGTTTCCAATTACAAAATTCAATTCTTTCTTATCAGTCCCTTTTTCCAGAGTCAACTTATAGGTTCCAGCAGCCAACGCACTTGTATCAATTCGTATTTCCGGCTTGGCATCAGTTGTCTTTCCTGATAATTTTTGCGCCGCACCCAATGTAAGTTTATAAGCTACCTCCGATATCGTCTTCAACAGAATTATTTTATCCTTTTTGTTATAAGACAAAGAGGTTACTTCATCAATTCCCGGTTCCTTGACTATGATTTCGGACACAACTCTTTCATAAGCTAACATTCTTTGCCAATCGGAAGGAGAATCAGGATCGGTACTTCGATAACGTAACCAAATACGATCTCCGGCTGCCAACGGTTGAGTTATGCGACAAGGAATGCGTGACCAACCCCTGCCATAATTAGCATCTAAATTTTCGAAAGGAAGTGTGCCACTACTAATATCTTCCTTCCAAACACCATTCTTATCTACCAACGAAAGAACTCCTTCACCATTAAAAACATTAAATCCCATATTATAGCAATAGCATACAGATACAGTGAAATTCTTACCCGGCTGAAAGTTGGTTTCTGTCGTAGCCAAACCATTATATTGTGTTCCATCCGAAGAAGAAGAAGTACCGGCACCAAGTACTAAAAGATTCTCATATCGGGAGTTACCATCCTCTTTCTTTAGATCAAACACGGCTGATTGATAATAATTGAATTCATATCCTCCTCCGGTTCCCGGCGTGGTGGGATTCAAAGCAGAAATTAAATAATACCCGTCACAAGAGCCGCTCCATCCCCAGTTTACACTAAAATATTCATTACTTGTATATCCGTCCAAAACAAACTGATGTCCTGCATTATCAGATGTATATCCTGCATAAAACACGGGACCATTTGTCGTTATTTCCTGTTTTAACATACGAATCCATTCCGTATCCGAGTACCATTCCCGTCGCAAAAGCTTAGCTCCTTTTCCATATCCCATATAAGTAAGCAAACCCAGCACAGCTTCTCTCGTAGGAGCACCAGTTTCTTGAGCAGTATACATCGCTTTAGACATTACTCCACAATCAAAAATCAATTGTGCTACGTCATTCTGTTCTTGTATAGTCCAATTGTTTTTATATGATGTAAGCGGCATATTATTCCAATTGTATGTATGTCCCAATGAATGCCCGGCTTGTGTCCGTTTTACGTTCCTATATTCATAACTATAATCAGATAAAGTGCCTATTCCCTTATCCGGCCATTGGTGATATCTCATAACAATAGCCAAAGCAGTAGCTACACAACCAGTCACTGCCCTTTGTGAATTAATGTATGGACAGTATTTATTATAAGGATTAACTTGATCCCATTTGGCTGTCGCCAGTTTCTTCTCCACAGTACCAATACTGGCAGAAACATTCGTCCAATATTGAGCGGTCTTAGCCGAAGTGGTTACATTCTTCTTCCTCACATCGTTTATTTGCCTGCGCAATTCTGCCAGCCATTCCTTCAAATTGACGGGCATATCTTCTGCCTTAAACTTATTCTCAAAAGAATACGCCAATACGGGCAAAGTGACATCTTCACCTGATACGATAACAAAACCTTCCTGATCGGTGCGGTCAAATACATAAAAAGCCGGTTCTCCGGAAGTCCTCGTACCCGACTCTTCACCATTCCAGACCAATTGTAACCGAGGAGAAGCACCACGTGTCTGCGCACTCGTCTTGAAAAAGTTAACAGCCAAAGACTGCGCTTGCCCTACCGTTACATTATCCGCAAAAAGCAGTCCCGGTAAAAGACTACATAAAACAAATAAGATTCGCTTCATCTTATTTGTCCATAAACATGTCCAATTATACACCCTTATTTCCATTTTATATTTAATTAGTTTGTATACTACTCACAATGCTATGTATTAACACGATTAACTACGGAAGTACATAAAAATGTAACGGCTCAGTATATACCGACTCATTCCTCTCTTCTACCCTATCATGGAATCCTGCGGCAGTTGCCATAACCGCAATACCCACTCCTAAAAGAGAATATGTTTTTAAAGCATTCCCTATAAGCTTCCCATTTGATATTAAATATTTACTAAGCACACAATCGCATCCAAAGGAAGGAACCTCAATAGTGCTAGTTTGCGTAGGAGTCAGTTTAAACTTCTTATATTCCCCTATTTTATACGAGCCTTTCTCAAAAGAGATACTTTTCCATATCATTGTACTATCCAAAGGAATCTCCTGAATTACACATGAAGTTATCTCAGGTTGTGACAACTGGGTAGAGGTAATCTTTGAACAGGAAGTACATATTCGCAATGAAAGAAAAACACTTTCTCCAAGATGAATAGTATCTTTACTCAATGCTGCAGATAATGTCACCGCCGGATTATCATCTTTTAAAGCCGGCATAACCTGTGCATCACTCGCAACAATCTCTCGAGAGGGAGAAATATTCAGTTCACGACCAAATCGCACTTTTAAAGATGGCAGTGTTAATTTTCCTTTCTGTTTGGCTTTCAGTTTCAACACAAGTTCACAAGACTTCACAGTGTCTCCTTTCACAACCGCAGTATTAGTTCGATAGTCATAATGGAGAAATTCAAACCGTTTCGATTTGCTAATATGAATATCTCTAGGCTTCTGTTTCATTACAAAAGCTATTTCAAAGTCCTCTCCTACCTCTGTCCTTTCCGGACAGATTATTTCAATATTCGTTTCTCCTTGTTTATAAGCTTCCTGAATTCCAGAGTTATTATTATTCAAAAACTTTTGCTCATAGGAGTTGATATTCGGTACATCTCCTTTAATTGAAGAAATTACATCCGTTGGTATAGGATAATATTTCAGCCGACGAGTATCTACATAAACACGGTTCACTGCAGGGCTACTCCCACCTGATATTTTCACCCCACGTTGCAACCAATTACCCTCTTTGTCTTTTTTCAAATACTGATAATAATAAGTTAACGCACCTGATGGAATTGTATCGCAGTAATATACCTTTTTATAAGGTAATGTTTCCGCCCCTTGAAAAAAGTATTGGTATTTACAAACCGGATAAGAACTAATCAAATGTTCCACAATTCGCCCTTCCTCATCAAAGACATATTTCTCTACCTCTTTTTTCGTATCACAGGAGATTTCCCTACGTACATTTCCTAAATATTCTACTTCAAAAGCCGTAATAACTCCTCGTTCCAATACATATTTATAGTTCTCTTCATAAGAAAACTGCTTATGTTTGAATTGAGCCAGAGCGCCTTCTTCATTGAATTTGATTAATGTACCGTCAGAATATATCACTTCTGAAACATAACCTTTGAGACATTGTACTTTCCTGTCATTTATCTTACCTGAAGTTTCTGATTGGCTAACATCTGCGCCAACTACAGGATAACTGAATAGTAAGCTTAGAAGAAAATACAGAAATCTCCACCCTACAAATATCTTCCGTGTCATAAACATACCGGTTTTCAATAATAAGAGAGACTTATTTCTGCGTCATAGTTCTCTGCGGTTGCCCCATCACCATTATAGCTACTATGATCATGAATCTTGGTCAAGCGACCATCACTCCATTCATAGTCGAAGCTAAATATATTTTGCCAATCATCATTCCCATTTACAAGACGATCCATCAGTCTTTGAGGAGCTTTTCCCAATATATTCAATAAAGAAGCATAGCATAAGATTACATTATCTCCACCACAAGAAACTGCATCATCATCATATCTAAAGAGCATAAAATACGGAAGGTTAATGGATAGCTCAGGTACTGGGTCTGTCCGATAATTTATTCCGGCCTGATAATCATCACCTTCTCCCTTCATCGCTGTCATCAGATTCTCCGACCAAGTCGTTTTTACACTGCCCGACTCTACTCCACTAGTTGATGAATAGGAATAGGAAATACTTTTCAGATGTTCCTGAGAATCGTAAGTGAAGTATAATGTACCACTTCCCGAATAATCATTATCAACGCTCTGATAAGTACAATCAGCTTTCGTCGCCCAGCCTTTATCGTTTAACGTAAATACTGCAGTATATAAGGTGTGATTGGATAAAAGAGCATTAGTCATATGCACTTTATTGGAAGTATAAGAAATATCCACAGTTCCTGCCGAACCATCTCCTTCTCCATCCGTATCTATAAGTTGATAATCTATAGCACTAACACGCAATTGAGTGTCAAAATGAGATTGAAAGCTCTCAATATATCCTTCTGTTGAAGAAACCGTAATATCATAAGGCCGATCAATATGCTTTAATTTCATAATCATCTCTTTTCCACACACAGGACAAACCTCTACAAAAATCAGTTGAGTTCCCGTCAACTCTGTATAACGATATTCTCCACGCCTGCCATCTTCAAAGAGGACAGTAACTTTCTTATTAGGAGAATCCATTTCATAATGAAATGGCGCAGGCTCTTCTCCTGCCTCAACAAGAACGCCTGTACCATCCGTCTCGAACGAAATTGCACCACTTTTTCCTTGATGTTCTCCATCAGAACAAGAATAGCCAATCTCTCCTGACCAAAATCCTATAATAGAGAAGACGGCATCGTCTTCTTTACCCTCATCATTATCCGAACAAGCTAAAAGACATACACAACCCAATAAAATACTTGATAAAACCTTAATTACATTTCCCATAATCATTATTTTTTATGCATAATAGTTTTGCGACTCAATCATAGAAATACGAATAATAATATCCCTGTCCCTAATTCAGGTATCGACTTCGTATTCTTTCTTACTTTCTAATTCTAATAATATGTATCAAAGTTACATCACTTTCTTGAATTAAAAAAAGCCATAATTGCGTAGAAGCAATCAAAGCCTTCTTTTCCGTGACTATCCTTTAGAAAAACGTACCTAAATGGTCAATATTTATTCTTTAGAATAGAAGAATACGTCAAATAAAACAGCCTGTCATCTAATCACAGATAACAGGCTGAAATTATACGTTTTTACTTCGATAGAGAATTAATTAAAAGAGAATGTTTAGAGAGAGAAATTAAATTTCTATTTTATCCTTGTTTGTTTACTTTTCTTCCACCCAATGGAATAGAGACTCCAACGAATCCGTTAACAGAGTTAGAGTTCTTTCCTAAGAACATATAGTCAGTTCCGAGAAATACAGGACCTAATTTCAGACCCAGACCGAAAGACTTACCTGCTGACTGAATTACTGAGTAGCTAAGTGCTACGTTAAACCAGCTTTTTGGACGATAGTTTGCAGAGAATGTCAATTCTGTAAGTGCATCGGGTTGTACAAAACGAGTTGTAGACAATGCACCAACTGCTAATTTGTTATTGAAGAATCCGTATTCTGCACCTACTACTAATGTAGAAGCCAGGCGAGATTTACGAGATTCTTTTGCGTCACCAACTTCAAGTTGCAACATATCGTAGTTAAGCACATCACCTTTTGTTACGAGCTCCATATAATCCTTAGTATCAGCATCCAACTGATTCAATGCATTTGTAATGCTAGCTTGCGGATCAGATGGATTAACCATATCCGCATACTTACGTCCTTGTATATCAATAGGATCAGGATTAGCAGATGCTATTTTTGTACTTGATTTAGACCAAGATATGAATCCCAAATCAAGAATAGAAGCAGATACGGTCAAATTATCCATTATTTTATAAGATGCCCCCAAGTCGATACCAAAACCATAACCGGCTATACCTAATTTACCACTGTCAAAATCAAAATCAGTAACGTAATCTTTACCTTCTTCTTCTTTCAGTTCCAAACCTTTAAAAGAACTTTTCAGTTCTGCACCAACATTCAAATTTGCATGATAATTATTGAATTTAGCTTTCAATTCTGTAGCTTGTTTTATTGCTTCCTGTGGAGACAAGTTATCCCAATAACTTGCACTTGACCAGTTTGTAATCTCCTGATTAGTAGGCAAGTTAGCATTCATTGCAATATTATTAAGCTTCAATTCCATATTACCGATACCCAACAAAGCTTTCACTCTGGCACCCACTGTCAAACGACTATTAATCTGACGTGAAAGTCCCAAGCCAACTTCAGCGTAAGCATTGATATTCAATTGTTGGTTACTAATATCGTAATTACTATTTCTCCAATTATCTTCTATTCCATCCATCTCATTCAAAAAGGTGAACATCTTTTTCGTCAAGTTCGCACCAATATCTGTACGAAGCCCGATATTGAATGACCAAAAGTTCTTACCTTTATACCATCCGGCAGAAAGAATTTCTGTACTGAAGTTCACATTCAGTTTATTATTATCTTTCAGACGATTCATAAAATCCGGTTTGGTATAAAATTCATCCCCATCATCAATAATATCAATGATATCCTGATATCCTAATGAAGTAGACCCAACAGTCGCATTTACGGCACCAATTACCGGAAGGTTGAAATACCCCTTTGTCGGTGTCAAAGCCGGATTCAATTGTTGACGATAATGCGTACCTTCCATAAAATAAGAAGTACGCAAGAACTGTGCATTTGCCGAAAGAGCGCAAATCAACATGATAGAAAATACCCCGATAAACTTAGTAGAGCGTAATAGTTTGTTCGTTGCCATGATTTTAAACTTTTTAATTCTTGTTACCGTTTGCAAATATATAGCATTTTAATAACAAATAAAAGCACTAAACAACACTTTTTCATCCCAAACAGGACAAAATCACGGTTATGTGTAACAAATTCGTGCTTATTCTGCAAAAAAATGTAGAAAACGGAAGTTCAGAGGGAACAAATAGCACTAGAAAGCCAGAGAAAGTTGCCCGTCTCCTAACAGATTAAACGTTAAACGATGATAAGGAGTCGTTCCACATTCGGCAATGGCGGCACGGTGTTTTTTAGTCGGGTAACCTTTATTATGATCCCAATCGTAAGATGGATATTCCTCGTGAAGACGATTCATATAGTCGTCTCTATAAGTTTTGGCCAAAATGGATGCGGCGGCTATAGAAAGATATTTTCCATCTCCCTTTATTACCGTGGTATGGGGAATATTAGGATATTTATTGAAACGGTTTCCATCAATTAGCAAATGCTGCGGACGGGTAGTCAGTTGGTCAACAGCACGGTGCATGGCTAAGAAAGAAGCACGCAGGATATTTATCTCATCTATCTCTTCCGGTGAAACGACACCAACCGCCCAGGCTATGGCTTCCTTTTCTATTACCTCACGCAATGCATAGCGTTGTTTTTCCGTTAATTGTTTAGAGTCATTCAACAACTCATTCTTAAAGTCTTTCGGAAGAATCACGGCAGCGGCATATACTGCACCTGCCAAACAGCCACGACCTGCCTCATCGCATCCTGCTTCAATCAGATTCTCATTTAAATAAGGTAATAGCATCTTTATTGTTTTTATTCAGGTACAAATTATTTTTATTCTACTGCAAAGGTAAAGGAAATAAAAAAAGGAGACTCGTTTTCCGTCTCCTTTTTCTTGGTTATTTCTTACTTTTTAGAACAAACTCCAGGCAACAGTGAGCCCTGCCATCACAATAGCTACCATGCTCATCAGTTTTATCAGGATATTCAAGCTAGGGCCGGATGTATCTTTAAATGGGTCGCCTACCGTATCGCCTACTACGGTTGCTTTATGAACTTCGCTGCCTTTGCCGCCGAAATTGCCTTCTTCCACATATTTCTTTGCGTTATCCCATGCACCGCCGGCATTGGCCATAAAGATAGCCAATACGAAACCGCTGCTCAGACCACCAATCAACAGACCGAGTACACCGGGAACGCCAAAGATGAGTCCGGTAAGGATAGGAGCAATAATAGCAATCAGAGAAGGGACAACCATTTCGCGTTGTGCACCTTTTGTCGAGATTTCGACACAGCGTTCGTAATCCGGTTCCGCTTCTCCCGTCAGGATACCTTTGATTTCACGGAACTGGCGACGTACTTCGTCCACCATATGTCCTGCGGCACGTCCTACCGCATTCATCGTCAGCCCACAGAACAGGAAAGCCATCATCGAGCCGAGGAACATACCCGAAAGAACTTTCGGGTTCATCAGGTTCACTTCATAATAGTTCATGAAGTCAATAAATGTCGCATTCGCCACATTGAAGGGACTTCCATCCGAGTAAGTCAAGTCCACGCTTCCGAGACGGGTCAGACCGATTCGGATTTCCTCAATATAAGATGCCAACAAAGCCAGACCGGTCAATGCGGCGGAACCGATTGCAAAACCTTTTCCTGTGGCAGCGGTTGTATTACCCAATGAGTCGAGCGCGTCGGTGCGTTTGCGGACTTCAGCACCCAAGCCTGCCATTTCCGCATTACCACCTGCATTATCGGCAATCGGGCCGTAGGCATCTGTTGCCAATGTGATGCCTAATGTAGAAAGCATGCCGACAGCAGCAATACCGATTCCGTACAATCCCATTCCGACATTGGCAAAATCGCCGCCGGAAGCTAATAAATAAGAAGCGATGATACCTACGACCACGGCAATCACAGGGATAGCCGTAGAAAGCATACCCAGACCGATGCCGGAGATAATCACCGTGGCAGGGCCGGTCTTTCCGCTTTCACTCAGTTTCTGAGTGGGGCGATAAGACTGGGAAGTATAATATTCCGTAGAACGTCCGATGACAATGCCGACTACCAAGCCGACTACTACGGCACAAGAAATCAGTGCCCAGTTATCGAGTTGCAAGAGCCACAGTATAAGGAAGGTAGCAAAGACAATGAGCACGGAGCTAAGATTTGTTCCGAATGCCAGCGAGCCCAGCAAATCTTTCATCTTCGCATTCTCTTTGGTACGGACAGCGAATATACCTATAATAGAAAGGATAATGCCCACAGCAGCAATCAACATCGGTGCAATAACGGCTTTGAACTGCATCACCGTATCGGCAGAATGGATAAAGGCGGCAGCACCCAAAGCAGCGGTTGCCAGGATAGAGCCGCAGTAAGATTCATATAAATCGGCTCCCATACCGGCTACATCACCGACGTTATCGCCTACATTATCGGCAATAGTGGCGGGATTGCGCGGGTCGTCCTCGGGGATTCCGGCTTCCACCTTCCCCACCAGGTCGGCTCCGACATCGGCAGCCTTTGTATAGATACCACCACCGACACGGGCAAAAAGCGCCTGGGTAGAAGCTCCCATGCCAAAAGTAAGCATTGTAGTGGTAATCACGCAGAGTTTATGAGTAGGCGTGAGCGCGTCGGCAGGAATCACTGCGTTCAGCAACAAGTACCAGAAAGAAATATCGAGCAAACCAAGACCGACTACGACAAGCCCCATCACCGCACCGCTTCGGAAAGCGATTCTCAATCCTGAGTTCAACGAATTGCGTGCGGCATTGGCGGTACGCGCCGATGCATAAGTTGCCGTTTTCATCCCAAGGAAACCGGAAAGGCCGGAGAAGAAACCACCCGTCAGGAAAGCGATGGGAACCCATGCATTCTGAACGTGAAAGCCATAAGCCATGATTGAGAACAAAATTACCAGTCCCAGGAATACCCAGCCTACAATCTTGTATTGCTGTTTCAAGTAAGACATAGCGCCTTTGCGCACGGCAGCGGCAATTTTTATCATTTGGGGAGTACCTTCACTCTCCTTCATCATTTGCTTATGGAAGTAATAAGCAAAGCAGAGGGCTAACACGGAAGCAACCGGAACCAGCCAGAAAAGAATGCTATCCATAGAATTAATTTTTAAAGGGTTTACGGTGGCTAAAATTATGGAAATCAAACGACAAAAGCAAGTAAGTAAGAAAAAATCTGATAGAATAATGTTCATTTCGTGTACCGGATTTAATTCATTATCGATGCGGAAATGAAATGAAACTTAATCGAATATTTTCTCATCGTGATAAGAACATTTTCTCACGGTGATAAGAATTAATACTCATCCCTATGAGAATATTTTCTCATCGCGATGAGTATTTTTTCTCATAGCAGTGAGAATTGTTTGAGAATATAATAAGGTATATTATGCTATGTATTAACCAAATAACTATTTTACATTTCTCGTTTTACACATCCCAATTCATCGTTCAAAAAGCTCTTAATCTCTAAAAACATGTTTTTTTACTGCATTTATTGAAAATGTATCGGGGATAATCTCGTTCTCTTACTCTTTTTTAAGCCCGAAAACAGTTAGTTCATAACCCGTGCGAGAATGAATTCATTCAGAATCATACGAAAATAAGACTCAGATAGTCAATGACAGTTATTTATCTTCCGTCCTTTGCCGGTTTCTGGATATAAATTCCGTGGGAGTCACGCCGAACTGCTTCTGGAATATCTTGGCAAAGTAGGAAGGTGACTGGAAGCCTACCCTGTCGCAGATTTCATTGATACGCAGTTCGCCTTCCTGCAACAACTCCGCCGCACGCTTCAAGCGGATGACGCGGATAAAGTCGAGCGAAGAAAGGTCGGTCAGCGACTTAATCTTCCGATGCAGGCTAGAACGGGACATATTCATGGCAGCCGCCAATGCTTCCACATTATAATTGGCATCCGCAAGGTTCTCACGCACTTTGGCTATCAGTTGCGACATCAATTGTTCGTCGGCACGAGTCATGGTATCCCCTTGCGGGGTACAGGCTCCGTAAGTGATTTGGTTCAGGAACAGTTCGTGGGTACGATGCGCTTCCCGTTCGCGCGCCAGTTCCGCCAATAACTGCTGTTCGCGAATCTTCTGCACTTCACGGCGGCGGTAAGTACGGAGAGTAAATACAAAGCTGCCGGATAATAGAATGATATAAATAAGGTACGCCCAGACAGTACGCCACCAGGGTGGGAGAATACGTATCGGCAAAGTGGCTTCCACGGGATTCCACACACCGTCGTTATTGCTGCCTCGCACACGGAACACGTAGTCTCCCGGCGGGAGTTGGGCATACGAAGCCGTATGTATGTCGGAAGTATGAATCCATTCGTTATCAATGCCTTCCATTTTATAAGCGTAACGGTTAGCTTCCGGCGAAGAGTAGCTCAATGCTACGAAATCAAAACTGATATTGGAACGATAAGGCAGGTGTACGCCTTCAGAAGAAAAAGGAGTTTCACGACCTTGCACACGCATACGGGTGATATAAACAGGCGGTACAAAAGC